>NZ_JAWSUJ010000002.1:0-115012 GCF_033549285.1 Halomonas sp. | reverse complement strand
CAGGGCCGAGCCGGCAATCAGCCACTGGCCGGGCTCGATGCGGAATCCCGCATTCAACGACAGCAGCATGAAACCGACCAAGGCCACCGGCAGGGCGATCCAGGTGGTGCGCGGTGGCCGGTCGCCGAACAGCAGGCGTGCCACCGCCGGCACCAGCAGGATGCCCAGGCTGTTGATGAAGGCGCTCTCGCCGAGGTGGCGGGAGTGGTGCAGGCCGAGCACCCACAGCGAGATGGCGGCGCTGAAGATCAGGCCCACGCCTGTGGCTCGCCGCCAGTCGGCAAGGGAGAGCCGGCGCAGGGCGGGGAGGGCGAAGAGCGCCAGGATGGCCCCAGCGATCAGGAAGCGTGTGCCGATGAACAGCAGTGGTGGCATACCGGCGAGTGCCTCCTTGGAGAAGATCCAGCCAGCGGCGGCCAGCAGGGTAACCAGCAGCAGCAGGAGGTCGGCGCGCAGCGGCGAGCGCTTGGGGTCGGCGAGGGGCGTCGGGCTCCGGGGCATGGGATAAGCGGTCGGGTATGTTAGCAGACAAATGACTTTGGTGGGCCTCGGGGTGGCGGCGGGGTTGCGATATACTGGCGCCACCCTTGGTCATGCCGACACCCACGTTTTCGATACAGACTTTCAAAACAGGACCTGCCGTGAACTCGATTACCCTGACTCGCCCGGACGACTGGCACCTGCACCTGCGCGACGGCGAGGCCATGGCCGCCGTGGTGGCCGCCAGTGCTCGCCAGATGGGCCGCGCCATCATCATGCCCAACCTCAAGCCGCCGGTGACCACCACCGAGCAGGCGCTGGCCTATCGCGAGCGCATCCTCGCGGCGTTGCCCGCCGGGGCCGGTTTCGAGCCGCTGATGACCCTCTACCTGACCGACAATACTCCGGCCGAGGAGATCGAGCGGGCCCATGCCAGCGGCCTGGTGCAGGCGGTGAAGCTCTATCCCGCCGGGGCGACCACCAACTCGGCCTCCGGTGTCACCGACCTGGCCCATTGCGACGCGGCCGTCGGCGCCATGGCGCGGCTGGGGATCCCGCTGCTGGTGCATGGCGAGGTCACTGACGCCGATATCGACATCTTCGATCGTGAGGCGGTGTTCATCGAACGGGTGATGAAGCCGCTGCTCGAGCGCCACCCGGGCCTGAAGGTGGTCTTCGAGCACATCACCACGGCGGATGCCGCCGACTTCGTAGCCGCGGCGCCGGCCAATGTCGCGGCCACCATCACCGTCCACCACCTGCTGTTCAATCGTAACCACATGCTGGTGGGCGGCATCCGCCCCCACTACTACTGCCTGCCGATCCTCAAGCGCGAGCGCCACCGCCAGGCGCTGCTGGCCGCCGCGACCTCGGGAAGCCCGAAGTTCTTCCTGGGCACCGACAGCGCGCCCCATGCGCGTGGCGACAAGGAGAGTGCCTGCGGCTGCGCGGGGGCCTTTACGGCGCCGGCGGCCCTGGAACTCTATGCCACCGCCTTCGAGCAGGCCGGGGCCCTGGAGCGCCTGGAGGGGTTCGCCAGCCACTTCGGCCCCGACTTCTACGGCCTGCCGCGCAACACCGGCACCGTCACCCTGGTGCGCGAGCCCTGGCAGCTGCCTGAGGCGCTGCCCTATGCCGAGGGCCAGACCATCGTGCCCCTGGCCGCGGGCGAGACGCTCGACTGGAGGTTCCAGGAAACAACCTGACCTCGTTATGCAACGTATTCGTTGCTATTGTTTACTTAAAGCAACGAATACGGTGCAAAGCATGTCCCTCCACGAGCAACTCAAGACCCGGCGTCGTGCGCTCTCCCTGACACAGCAACAGGTGGCTATGCGGGTCGGGATGACCCGCCAGCAGTACCAGCGGCTGGAAGCGGGGGGCAACCCGCGGCTGGACACTCTCAACCAGGCCGCTGACGGTCTGAATGCCCGATTGATGTTGATTCCCATCGAGAAGTGGCATGCGGTATTGGCGCTACTCGATCAAGGACTATCGTCTCGTCCCCCACTTGATGTGGACCCCTGGCAAGGGCTCCTCGACGATGAGGAGGATGACAATGGCCAATGAGCCCGTCGAGATGCTCGAGCTCTCGCTTCACGGCCGTCGATGCAATTCCTTGCCGAGACGGTCGATCGCGCCAGGAGTCAGTGGCCGTCTCAGTTGTCGTCACTGCCTATGGCAGAGGCGCATCAGCGCGTATTGAGGGAACATTGGAAACAGCTGGCGCCGGAGTGGCGTATCGAGTAGGGGCCGTTCGAGTGAGGGTCGTGCTGGGCTCTTCCTCCTGCAGTTGCCTGTCGATAAAGGCGATGCCGGCCTCGATGGCGCTGTCGCGGGTCAGGAAGCTGGTGAAGTGCCCACGGTAGTGCTGCAGGTAGAGCTCGCTCTCCACCCCTTGGGAGAGGAGCTCGGCGTGGAAGTCGGTGGCATGGTTCACCGGGACCAGGCTGTCCCAGCGGCCGTGGAAGAGGAAGTGGGGCGGGGTGTCGGCATCGACGTGGTAGATCGGCGAGGCCAGCCGATAGGCATCGGGCTTTTCGGCCCGGGTGCCGCCGATGAACTCCACCACCAGCCGTCCGTCAGCGAACTTGAAGAGGTCGCTCGGCAGGCCGCCGCCCAGCACCGCGGCCAGCCGGGCGTGATCGCCGCCATGGGGTGCGGCCAGGGGGCCGCTGCTGCCCAGCACGCCCAGCAGGCTCACCAGGTGGGCGCCGCTGGAGTAGCCGACGCCGACGATGCGGTGGGTGTCGATGCGCCACGCATCGGCCCGCTCGTGGATCCAGGCCATGGCCTGCTGCAGGTCGTGGAGCTGGGCGGGGAAGCGGTAGGTCGGGGCGAAGCGGTAGGCGACATTGACCGTCACGTAGCCGCGTTCGGCGAGCCGCTCGGCGATCTCGTCCATGTCGTCGGAGGTGCGCCGCTGCCAGCCGCCGCCGTGCACCAGCAGGGCCGCCGGGCGCAGCCGGTCCTCGGGTGTATCCGGGAGCAGGACGCGTGCCTCGAGGGCCTCCGGCCAGTCGGGTGGGGTATAGGTGATTGGCGCCAGGTGTTCGACGGTATAGTCGGCCGGTTCCACGTCGTTCAGGGACGTGACCTCGCCGTTGCGGTCGAGGTGGGTGGCACAGCCGGTCAGCAGCAGGGTCAGAAACAGCCCCCACCCGCCTCGCGTAAGACGGGCCATGCTCAGCCCTCGACCGTCTCGGCCTGCCGGCTATGGTGACCCAGGCGGTCGACCATGGCCGTGACCATGCGCGTGGAGTGGTCGGCGGCCTTCTCCAGGAACTCGCTGAAGGAGAGGTGGTTGTCGCCGCCGCCGGCGATGTCCGAGAGCGCGCGGATGACCACGAAGGGACAGCCGTAGTGGTGGCAGGTCTGGGCGATCGCCGCGGCTTCCATCTCGGCGGCCAGCATGGTGGGGAAGCGCGAGCGGGTCGTCGCCACCAGTTCGGGGCAGGCCATGAAGACGTCGCCGGTGGCGATCAGGCCCTCGACGACGTTGACCTCGCCCAGCGCCTCGACGCACTCCCTGGCCATGGTGACCAGCCGCGCGTCCGGGAAGTAGGCGGCGGGCATGTTGGGTACCTGGCCGTGCTCGTAGCCGAACACCACGGCGTCCACGTCGTGGTGGCGCACCTCGCTGGAGACGACGATATCCCCGATCTCGAGCCCCTCACCGAAGCCGCCGGCGGAGCCGGTATTGATGATCGCCTCGGGATGGTAGACGTCCAGCAGCAGGGTGGTGCCGATGGCGGCATTCACCTTGCCGATGCCGGACTGCAGGATTACCACCTCGATGCCATGCAGCTTGCCCAGGTGGAAGGTGCAGCCCACGTGCTGGCGGGTGCGGCGACCCTCCAGCTGCGCGGCGAGTGCGGCGACCTCCTGGGCCATGGCGCCGATGATGCCGATGCGCTTCATGCGAACACCTGGGTCCATTCGTCGCGCTTGGCCAGGAAGCCGCGGGCGATCTGCTTGGCGCCCTCCAGGCTGTGGCTCGCTGCCCAGCCGCACTGCATCTCGTTGCAGGCCGGGACCTCGTCGGCCGCGAGCACGTCCTTGAGGGTGCCTTCGACCAGATCGAGTACGCCGTCGTAGTCGTCGTAGTTGATCATCGCGATGTAGAAACCGGTCTGGCAGCCCATGGGGCTGATATCGACGACCTTGTCGGAGTGGTTGCGCGAGAGCTCGGCCATCAGGTGCTCAAGGGAGTGCAGGCCGGGCATCTCCATGTGGTCCTGATTGGGCTGGCAGATACGCATGTCGTACTTGTGGATGGTATCGCCGTGCTCGCCGGTCTTGATGTCGGCAAGGCGAATGTAGGGCGCCTTCACCTTGGTGTGGTCGAGATTGAAGCTTTCGACGTTCATCTTCTGGTCGGTCATCGGGAGACCTCGCGAGTCGGGAAAAATGGGCAGGCAATTTTAGCCGAATTCGACGAAAGGTGCACGACGCTCCTTGCTACTGCTCGGCATCGTGCATATCGGCGGCCTGCAGGGTGTTCTCGAGCAGGGTGGCCACGGTCATGGGGCCGACGCCGCCGGGGACCGGGGTGATCCAGCTGGCGCGCTCGGTGGCCGGGGCGAAGTCGATGTCGCCGATCAGGCGGCCGTCCTCCTGGCGGTTGATGCCCACGTCGATGACGATGGCACCGGGCTTGATCCATTCGCCCTTGACCAGGCCGGGCTTGCCCACCGCGACCACCAGTAGGTCGGCGCGCCGGACATGTGCCTCCAGGTTCTGCGTGAAGCGATGGCAGACGGTGGTGGTGCAGCCGGCGAGCATCAGCTCCAGCGCCATGGGGCGGCCGACGATGTTGGAGGCGCCGACCACGGTGGCATCCAGGCCGCGGACCTCGAGGCCGCTCGCCTCCAGCAGGGTCATTACGCCCTTGGGGGTGCAGGGGCGCAGCAGCGGCAGGCGCTGGGCCAGGCGGCCGAGGTTGTAGGGGTGGAAGCCGTCGACATCCTTGTGGGGCAGGATGCGCTCGAGGATCGGGCGGGCGTCCAGGTGCTCTGGAAGCGGCAGCTGCACGAGGATGCCGTCGATGCGGGGATCCGCGTTGAGCTGGTCGACCAGGGTCTCTAGCTCCTGCTGGCTGGTGTCCGCCGGTAGCTGGTACTTGAAGGAGCGGATGCCGACCTCCTCGCAGGCGCGGTGCTTGTTGCGCACGTAAACGGCGGAGGCAGCGTCCTCGCCCACCAGGACCACGGCCAGTCCGGGAATGCGCCCTCCGGCCTCGCGGCGTGCCTGCACCTGGCGAGCGACCTGCTGGCGGACGCGGGCGGCAATGGACTTGCCATCGATCAGTTGGGCGGTCATCGAGCTTCCCTCTGCTGGTGGGTGGTCGGGGCGGGGGATTTTCGCATGCCCGGGGCCCAAGGCAAAGCTGGCGGGCGGCAGTGGCGCGCTTCTCGCTTGACCCGAGGGGAAAGTTCCGTAGAATACGCAGCGCTTGACGAGGCCCCTGCGGCGGCGTCAGGGCCGTGCAAGAGCCGGCGGGGTGTAGCGCAGTCTGGTAGCGCGCCTGCTTTGGGAGCAGGATGTCGGGGGTTCGAATCCCTCCACCCCGACCACAACCTATTGATTGGGAAGTTTTATTTCTCATTTCGGGTTGCGGTCAGGCGCTCTGAGACGTAGAATGCGCCCATAGCTCAACCGGATAGAGCAACGGCCTTCTAAGCCGTAGGTTGCAGGTTCGAGTCCTGCTGGGCGCGCCATGGGTTCCATGGAGTGGCCGGTAGCGGTTCGGCCGACGCGTTTGAGCCTTCAGCAAGACCCGTGTCGTAGTGGTGGATGTAGCTCAGTGGTAGAGCCCCGGATTGTGGCTCCGGTGGTCGTGGGTTCGATCCCCATCATCCACCCCATCTCGACATGACCCCCAGGCAGTGGTGGATGTAGCTCAGTGGTAGAGCCCCGGATTGTGGCTCCGGTGGTCGTGGGTTCGATCCCCATCATCCACCCCATTGCCTCCTTCAGCAGTTCCCGCTTATCCCGGTTCATCCCCTGATGCCTTTTCGGTGCCATGGCGCCCGACTTCCCGTTGCCTCCCGCGGCAGTCGCCAGCACGGAAAAATCCCGGTCACGCCCCTTGTATTGTGTCGTCAGGCCCCCATCTGTTCAGGCACGGCGCTTGCCAGTACCGGGCGGGATTCTTAGAATCTCTCCGTTGACCCTTTCACGCTTTCACAGAACGCCCCAGTCGGTAGAGGACATTTCATGCAAGTTTCCGTCGATACGACCTCCCAGATTGAACGCCGCATCAAGGTCCAGGTGCCGGCCGCCGAGGTCGACGAGGCCGTTGCCGCCCGTCTCAAGGATGCCGCCAAGACCGTGCGCATGGACGGCTTTCGCAAGGGCAAGGTCCCGATGTCGGTGATCCGCCAGCGTTACGGGCGCGGCGTGCGCGACGAGGTGGTGGGCGAAGTGATGCGCGAGCGCTACGTGCGTGCCATCTCCGAGCACGAGCTCAACCCGGCCGGCTATCCGCAGATCGAGGCCACCGTCAACGAGGCGGGCAAGGACCTGGAGTTTACCGCGACCCTCGAGATCTATCCCGAGGTCGAGCTTTCCTCCATCGAGGGCACCGAGGTCGAGCGTCCGGTGGTCGAGGTGACCGAGGCCGACGTCGACGAGATGATCGATACCCTGCGCAAGCAGAACGCCGGCTGGGAAGAGGTCGAGCGTGCCGCCGAGGAGGGTGACCAGGTCACGATCGACTTCCAGGGCTTCCTGGGCGACGAGCCCTTCGAGGGCGGCAGCGCCGAAGGTCACGAGCTGGTGATCGGTTCCGGCAGCTTCATCCCCGGCTTCGAGGAGCAGCTGGTCGGCGCCAAGGCGGGCGAGGAGAAGGAGCT
Source organism: Halomonas sp. (assembly GCF_033549285.1). Lineage (GTDB taxonomy): Bacteria > Pseudomonadota > Gammaproteobacteria > Pseudomonadales > Halomonadaceae > Halomonas. Next base: position 108,176 of record NZ_JAWSUJ010000002.1, on the reverse strand, counting down.
CAAGGTCACCTTCCCCGAGGACTACCAGGCCGAGCAGCTGGCCGGCCAGGAAGCGACCTTCAGGGTCAAGGTCCACGCCGTGAAGGGCCAGGCCCTGCCCGAGGTGGATGCCGAGTTCGTCGAGAAGTTCGGCGTCGAGGACGGCGATCTGGACAAGTTCCGCGCCGAGGTCAAGAAGAACATGACCCGCGAGGCGACTCAGGCCATAGACAACCGCGTCAAGCAGCAGGTGCTCGAGGCCCTGAAGAAGGCCAACGACATCCCGGTGCCCCAGGCGCTGGTGCAGCAGGAGACGGAGGGCCTCAAGCGCCAGGCGGCCCAGCAGTTCGGCCTCGGCGAGGACTTCGACGTCAGCCAGCTGCCCGACGAGCTGTTCGCCGAGCAGGCCAAGAGCCGCGTGCAGGTCGGTCTGCTGCTGGCCGAGGTGATCAAGCGCCACGAGCTCGCCGCCAGCGACGACGAGATCAAGGCCAAGGTCGAGGAGCTGGCCCAGCAGTACCAGGACCCTGAGCAGGTGGTCGAGTACTACATGGGCAACGACCAGCTCAAGACCCAGGTCCAGTCGGCTATCCTCGAAGAGAAGGCCGTCGATATCCTGCTCGAGCAGGCCAGCGTCAAGGACGTGGAGATGAGCTATCAGGAGGCCCTCGCCGCCGCCCAGCAGCAGGGCGAGGCCGACGAGGAAGGCGAAGAGGCCGAGGCCGAGTCTCAGGGTGAAGAGCCCCAGGGCGAAGAGAAGCAGGCCTGATCGCGCTGCGGCGCATCCTGCCCGGCCTCGCGGCCGGGCGGGAATTTACCCTACGCTTCCATTCATCGGATCCAAGGACATCACCCAGATGAGCAACCCGTTCGATATCCAATCCGCCGGTGGCCTGGTGCCTATGGTGGTCGAGCAGAGCGCGCGCGGCGAGCGGGCTTACGACATCTACTCTCGCCTGCTCAAGGAGCGCGTGATCTTCCTGGTGGGCCCGGTGGAAGACTACATGTCCAACCTGCTGGTGGCACAGCTGCTGTTCCTGGAGTCCGAGAACCCGGACAAGGACATCCACCTGTACATCAACTCGCCGGGGGGGGCGGTGACCGCCGGCATGTCGGTCTACGACACCATGCAGTTCATCAAGCCCGACGTCTCCACGGTGTGCATCGGCCAGGCGGCGAGCATGGGTGCACTGCTGCTGGCCGGCGGTGCCGCCGGCAAGCGCTATTGCCTGCCCAACTCGCGGATGATGATCCACCAGCCGCTGGGCGGCTATCAGGGGCAGGCCTCGGACATCGAGATCCATACCCGTGAGATCCTCGGCATCCGCGACAAGCTGAACCAGATACTGGCCCATCACACCGGCCAGGACATCGAGACCATCGCCCGGGATACCGACCGCGACAACTTCATGAACGGCCCCCAGGCCGCCGAGTACGGCCTGATCGATGCGGTGCTGGAACAGCGGCCGACATCCTGATAGCGTGAATTTCACCCGAGTGAGCTTTACACACTGAGACGTTTCCCGGCGGCCGAGACCGCCGTGGTGAACCCGACGCCCCATGAGCCATACTGTGGGGGCGTCACTATGAAAGAGGTACGCGAATGGCCGACGGCAAAGGCAAGGACGAAGGCGGCAAGCTGCTCTACTGCTCGTTCTGCGGCAAGAACCAGAACGAGGTACGCAAGCTGATTGCCGGCCCGTCCGTCTATATCTGCGATGAGTGTGTCGACCTCTGCAACGACATCATTCGCGAGGAGGTGCTCGATGCCGATGCCGAGACCGACGAGGAGCGCCTGCCCGCTCCCCGCGAGATTCGTCACACCCTCGATGACTATGTGATCGGCCAGGACCGCGCCAAGATGGTGCTGTCGGTGGCGGTCTACAACCACTACAAGCGCCTGCGCTTCGGCGCCAAGGACGACGACGTCGAGCTTGGCAAGTCGAACATCCTGCTGATCGGCCCCACCGGCAGCGGCAAGACGCTGCTGGCCGAGACCCTGGCGCGGCTGCTCAATGTGCCCTTCACCATCGCCGACGCCACCACCCTCACCGAGGCGGGCTATGTCGGCGAGGATGTCGAGAACATCATCCAGAAGCTGCTGCAGAAGTGCGACTACGATGTGGAGAAGGCCCAGCGCGGCATCGTCTACATCGACGAGATCGACAAGATCTCGCGCAAGTCGGACAACCCGTCCATTACCCGTGACGTCTCGGGCGAGGGCGTGCAGCAGGCGCTGCTCAAGCTGATCGAGGGCACCACCGCCTCGGTGCCGCCCCAGGGCGGGCGCAAGCACCCCCAGCAGGAGTTCCTGCAGGTCGATACCGGCAACATCCTGTTCATCGTCGGCGGCGCCTTCGCAGGTCTCGACAAGGTGATCCGTGATCGCGCCGAGAAGGGCGGCATCGGCTTCAACGCCGTGGTGAAGAGCAAGGACGAGACCAAGGGCGTGGGTGACCTGCTGCTCGACGTGGAGCCCGAGGACCTGGTCAAGTTCGGCCTGATCCCCGAGTTCGTGGGTCGCCTGCCGGTGATCGCCACCCTGACCGAGCTCACCGAGGATGCCCTGATCCAGATCCTCACCGAGCCGAAGAACTCGCTGATCAAGCAGTACGCCCGGCTGTTCGAGATGGAGGGCGTGGAGCTGGAGTTCCGCGAGGACGCCCTGCGGGCGGTGGCCGGCAAGGCCATGGCGCGCAAGACCGGCGCCCGCGGCCTGCGCTCGATCCTCGAGTCCGTGCTGCTCGATACCATGTACGAGATTCCCTCCCTGGAGGGGGTGTCGAAGGTGGTGATCGACGCCTCGGTCATCGCGGGCGAGAGCGAGCCGCTGCTGATCTACTCCCAGCAGGAAGCGCAGCGGGTCGACGGCACCGACGGCTGAACCAACGGGCGCCACGCCCCCGATGAGGGAGCGGCTTCATCCGCGAGGTGTCCGGTCGGCGCCTCGGGCGATGGACCCGCTCCCCTTCTTTTGCGCGCCGGTGCGTGCTGCCTTGCAATGGCGCCGGTTCGCCCCCACTCCTTGGGTATCCATCCGATTTCGTGTGAGGAACGTCTGCGATGCAGCAGAACGCCGAACAGACCCTGAGTCTGCCCCTTTTGCCGCTGCGGGACGTGGTCGTCTACCCGCAGATGGTCATCCCGCTGTTCGTCGGCCGCGAGAAGTCGATCCAGGCGCTCGAGGCCGCCATGGCGGCCGACAAGCGCGTCCTGCTGGTGGCCCAGCGCGAGGCCAGCAAGGACGACCCCGATAACGAGGACATGTTCGCCATCGGCACCGTGGCCGAGATCATGCAGCTGCTCAAGCTGCCCGATGGCACCGTCAAGGTGCTGATCGAGGGCGAGTCCCGGGCCGATATCCGCGAGATCGTCGCCGTCGATGGCGGCTACAGCCGTGCCGAGGTGAGCCTGCGCGAGAGCGAGCCGCTCAGCGAGCGCGAGCAGGAGGCGCTGGTACGCGTGCTGCTCAACCAGTTCGAGCAGTACGTGAAGATGTCGAAGAAGGTGCCCAACGAGGTGCTCAATTCGCTCTCCGGCATCGAGGACCCCAGCCGCCTGGTGGATACCATCTGCGCGCACCTGTCGCTGAAGATCGACGACAAGCAGCAGCTGCTGGAGATGGACCGGGTGCGCGACCGCATCGAGCACCTGATGGCGCTGATCGAGTCCGAGATCGACCTGCTGCAGGTGGAAAAGCGCATCCGCTCGCGGGTCAAGGACCAGATGGAGAAGTCCCAGCGCGAGTACTATCTCAACGAGCAGATGAAGGCCATCCAGAAGGAGATGGGCGAGCTCGAGAACGTGCCCAACGAGGCCGAGAAGTACGAGCAGGCCATCGAGGAGTCCGGCATGCCCAAGGAGGCCCGCGACAAGGCGCTCCAGGAGCTGGGCAAGCTGAAGATGATGTCGCCGAACTCCGCCGAGGCCACGGTGGTGCGCTCCTACCTGGACTGGCTGGTGGCGGTGCCGTGGAAGAAGCGCACCCGCATCAAGCATGACCTGGTGCACGCCCAGAAGGTGCTCGACGAGGACCACTACGGCCTCGAGGAGGTCAAGGCGCGCATCCTCGAGTACCTCGCGGTGCACAAGCGGGTCAAGAAGCTCAAGGGCCCGGTGCTCTGCCTGGTGGGGCCGCCCGGGGTGGGCAAGACCTCGCTGGGGCAGTCCATCGCCCGGGCCACCAACCGCAAGTACGTGCGCCTGGCCCTCGGCGGGGTGCGCGACGAGTCCGAGATCCGGGGCCATCGCCGCACCTACATCGGCTCGCTGCCGGGCAAGATGATCCAGCGCATGGCCAAGGCCGGGGTCAAGAACCCGCTGTTCCTGCTCGACGAGGTCGACAAGATCGGCATGGACCACCGCGGCGACCCCTCCTCGGCGCTGCTCGAGGTGCTGGACCCGGAACAGAACGATACCTTCAGCGACCACTACCTGGAGCTGGACTACGATCTCTCCGAGACGCTGTTCATCTGCACCGCCAACTCGATGAACATCCCCGGCCCGCTGCTCGACCGCATGGAGGTGATCCGCCTGCCGGGCTATACCGAGGACGAGAAGCTTGCCATCGCCCGTCGCTACCTGGTGCCCAAGCAGCTCAAGGCCAACGGCTTCAAGGCGGAGGAGCTGGAGTTCTCCGACGATGCCCTGCTCGAGCTGATCCGCTACTACAGCCGCGAGGCCGGGGTGCGCGAGCTGGAGCGCCAGATCGCCAAGGTGTGCCGCAAGGTGCTGCGCGAGCGCCTCGAGAAGGAGAGCCAGGAGGGTGCCCAGGCGCCGGTGCTGCTCTCGGCGGCCGACATCGAGCCCTATGCCGGGGTGCGCCGCTACAGCTACGGCCTGGCCGACCAGGAGGACCAGGTCGGCCGGGTGACCGGCCTGGCCTGGACCTCGGTGGGCGGCGAGCTGCTCAATATCGAGTCGGTGATCACGCCCGGCAAGGGGCGCCTGGACAAGACCGGCTCGCTCGGCGACGTGATGAAGGAGTCGGTGAGCGCGGCCCAGACGGTGGTGCGCGCCCGGGCCCTGGCGCTGGGCATCGACCCGGATCGCTTCGAGAAGGAGGACCTGCACATCCACGTGCCCGAGGGCGCCACGCCCAAGGACGGTCCCAGCGCGGGCATCGCCATGGTCACGGCCATGGTCTCGGCCTACACGGGGAGGCCGGTACGTTGCGACGTGGCCATGACCGGCGAGGTCAACCTGCGCGGCGAGGTGCTGCCGATCGGCGGGCTGAAGGAGAAATTGCTGGCCGCCAGGCGCGGTGGTATAAAGACAGTGCTAATACCCGAGGAGAACCGCCGCGACCTCAAGGAGGTTCCGGACAATATCAAGGAAGCCCTCGATATTCGCCCGGTTCGCTGGATCGATGATGTCCTGGAGGTGGCCCTGGCCGACAAGCCGGCGCCGAAAAAGGAGGAACCCAGAGCGGAAGACTCCACCTCCGCGGCGTCGATGGTCAGTACGCACTAACGATAATTTCCCCGCCATGCCGGTCACAGAATCCCGGTATGGCGGGGTTTGGCAAGGAAGGTTGCTTGACAGGTCTTTCACCGCATTGCTATAAACTACCGCCATGCTGTGATCGCGTCAGTCAGCCGAAAGTCTCGCCGATTAGAGCCAATTTACGAAAACGTCAAGGGGTGAAGTGTGAACAAATCCGAGCTGATCGAAGCCATTGCCGCGTCTGCCGACATTCCCAAGGCAGCGGCTTCTCGTGCGCTGGATGCCATGGTCGAGACCGTGACCGACAGCCTCAAGAAGGGTGACAGCGTTTCCCTGGTGGGCTTCGGTACCTTCCAGGTGAAGGAGCGCGCCGCCCGCACCGGCCGTAACCCGCAGACCGGTCAGCCGATCGAGATCAGCGCTGCCAAGGTGCCCAGCTTCAAGGCCGGCAAGGCGCTCAAGGACTCCGTCAACTGAGTCGACGGCGCCTGCCGCACCACTGACGGTTGGTTCCATAACAGGCGCATCGCCCCGGCGGTGCGCCTGTTCTTTTGTCGGTTATCCCTTTTTCGCCCACCCTCACCGCTGCTGGCGTCGCGTGATGCCCGGTGATGCGTATAATGTGGCGCGACCCGACTCACTTGATCCGCAGAGGCCTGCATGCTGCAAAGTATTCGTGACCGCTCCAGGAGCTGGGGCGCGAAGATCATCATCGGCGCCGTGGTCGTGACCATGGCGCTCTTCGGCGTGGAATCGCTGGTCGGGCTGCTGGGCAACAGTGGCGACGAGGTCGCCGAGGTCAACGGGGAGCCGATCACCCGCCACCAGCTGGAACTGGAGGTCCAGCGCGCGATCCGCAGCGGGCAGGTGCCGCCCGAGCAGGAGCGCGCCCTGCGGGCCGAGATGCTCGACATGCTGATCACCGACCGCCTGCTGACCCAGTATGCCGAGGAGGGTGGCCTGCATGTCTCCGAGGAGCAGCTCGACCAGCTGATCGTGAACCTGCCGGAGTTCCAGGACGCCAACGGCCGTTTCGACCGCGACCTGTTCCGCAACCGCCTCGCCAGCGCCGGCTTCACGCCGCTCTCGTTCCGCCAGCAGCTCAGCGTCGACGTGAAACGCCAGCAGCTCCAGCAGGGCCTGGCGGTGAGCGACTTCACCCTGGAGGAGGAGCGCGAGCGCCTGGCCGCGCTGCAGCGCCAGACCCGCAGCTTCCGCCATCATGCCCTGGTGCCGGCTGACCTTGAGACACCGCCCGAGGTCGATGAGCAGGCGCTGGAGGAATACTACGACGCCCACGAGGCGGACTACCGGCGTCCCGAGCAGGTCAGGCTGAACTATGTGGTCCTCGACCGCCAGGAAATGGCTGAGCAGGCCCAGGTCAGCGAGGAGGCACTTCGCGAGGCCTGGGAGGAAGGTGCGGCGGAGGCGGACCGCCGGGTATCGCATATCATGGTGACCTTCGGCGATGCGCGCAGCCGCGAGGAGGCCGAGGCCCTTCTCGAGCAGGTGCAGGAGCGCCTCGCCGAGGGCGAGGCCTTCGCCGAGCTGGCCTCCGAGGTCTCCGAGGATACCTCCACCAGCAACGACGGCGGCGACCTGGGCATCATCTCCCGCGGCTTCTTCGGCCAGGCCTTCGAGGAGGCGGCTTTCTCACTGGGCGAGGGCGAGGTGTCCGAGATCGTCGAGACCGACAACGGCCTGCACCTGGTCAAGGTCACCGAGCTGGACCGTCCCGCGTTCGAGGAGAGCCGCGACCAGCTGCGGCGTCAGCTGGCCCGCGAGCAGGTCACCGATGCCTTCAACGAGCAGGCCCAGCGCCTGATCGATGACAGCTTCGCCGCCGAGGACCTGGAGAGCGTGGCCGAGGACCTGGGACTGGAGCTGCAGCAGAGCGACTGGGTCGGTCGCGGCGGCGCTGACGGCGTGCTCTCCGAGCCGGGCGTGATGGAGCAGGCCTTCAGCGACGATGTGCTGGAGGAGGGCTACAACAGCGAGGTGATCGAGCTCGACGAGGATCGCCGCCTGGTGCTGCGGGTGGCCGAGCATCGCGAGGCGACCACCCTGCCGCTGGCCGAGGTGCGCGACGAGGTCGAGGTCGCGGTGCGCCGCGAGAAGACCCGTGAGGCGCTGGTTGAGCTGGCCGCGGAACGCGTCGAGCGCCTGCGCGCGGGCGAATCCCTGGAGATCGCGTGGCAGCAGGCCGAAGCCGTCAGCCGCCAGGGCGGGAGCGACCTCGCCGATGCGCTGATCGAGGCCGCTTTCCGCCTGCCGCATCCCGAGGGTGACGCGCCGGTCTATGGCCATGCCGTGGACGGCCAGCGCGTGGTGCTGATCGCCCTGGACGAGGTGCAGCCCGGCGAGCCCAACCAGCAGATCGAGTCCTTCGTGGCCCGCATGGCGGAACGGCTTCGTGCCCAGGCCGCCATTCAGGGGCTGCTCGACGACCTGCGCGAGGAGGCTGAGATTCGTCGCTAAGGCCTTCGGCCAGCTGCAAGCTACAAGGAGCAAGCGACAAGGAAATCCCTTGGCTTGCTCCTTTTGCGTTTAATCATACTGTCTTGCCGCTTGGCCGCTTGGCCGCTTGGCCGCTTGGCCGCTTGGCCGCTTGGCCGCTTGGCCGCTTGGCCGCTTGGCCGCTTGGCTCATTATGTTATCTTATAACACTTTCGCCACTTCCGGAGGCCATCCATGCCCGCTCCCCTGGCCAATGTCCCCGTCCACCTGGTCACCGGTTTCCTGGGAAGCGGCAAGAGCACCCTGATTCGCCGTCTGATCGAGCAAAAGCCCAACGGGGAGCGCTGGGCGGTGGTGATCAACGAGTTCGGTCGGGTAGGCATCGACCAGGCGATGTTTGCCGAGCGCGACGACCTGGTGGTCAAGGGGCTGCCGGGCGGCTGCCTCTGCTGCCAGCTGGCCTTCGTGTTGCAGGCCTCGCTGGTCAACCTGCTGCATCGCCACCGGCCGGATCGATTGATCATCGAGCCCTCGGGGCTCGGCCATCCGGCGGGGCTGCTGGACGTGCTTCGCGGCGAGGGTTTCGCCGGGGTCCTGGACGTGCGGGACATCATCGCGCTGCTCGATCCCCGGCGCCTGGACGACTCGCGCGCCCGGGATCACGAGACCTTCCGTGACCAGCTGGCCATGGCCGACGGGGTGGCCCTGACCATGACCGACCTGGCCACTCGCGAGCAGCGTGAGGCGGCCCGCGCCTGGCTGGGCGAGTTCTGGCCGCCCAAGCGCTGGATCGCCGAGGCGCCCCACGGGGCGCTTCCACTCTCCCTGCTGCTGGATAGCCGCCGGCATGCAAGGACGACCGGCGCTGCCTCGTCCGTTCACCAGGCGGCCCGTCCGGCGGCGGCGAACCTGGTGCTGGACGAGGTCGCGTGTCGCGAGCCGGCACCCGGCAGGCCGCTGCGGGAGGAGGGCGCTTCGCTGGGACATGCCACCCTGGGGTGGCGCTGGCATGCCGCCGAGGTCTTCGACCTCGACCGGGTCACGACGCTGCTGGGCGCATTGCCCGCCGGGTTGCGCGTGAAGGGCGAGCTGAATACTACTGAGGGCTGGAAGCTCTACAACCGCGCCGAGGGCACGGTCAGCCTCTCCGATACCGCCTGGCGGCGGGATTCACGACTGGAGCTGATCGGCGAGGCGGGCAGCCTGCCGGCGGCCGAGGCGCTGGAAGCGAAGCTGGCGGAGTGCCTGACCCCTAAGTGACGCTGTGATTTCGGAGCGTTGCCCCATCGCTTGCGGATACAGCTTGGAGAAAAACAATCGCGCTGCAAGCAGCACTCCCACACGATGGCCCAAGCACGGGAGATAGTTGCGGGAGCGCTCGGTTCGACGTCTCGACTTGCCGCGCGATTCAGGAGAGCGAAAAAGGCTGCAGCCGAGGCTCGCCACCCTCCTCGACGATGATCTCCCACCCCTTATCGGGCTGCCAGTCGCCCAGCACATAGCGCTTGGCAGGCTGGCCATCGACCTCTATCTCATGCACCGCGGGGCGATGGGTATGGCCGTGGATCAGGGTGCTGACGTTGTGCTCGGCCATCACCTTCGCCACCTCGCCCGGAGTCACGTCCATGATGTCCTCGGCCTTGTTGGAGTTGGCCTCCCCGGACTGCTCGCGCAGCTGCCTGGCCAGGGCGATGCGCTCCTGGATCGGCATCGACAGCACCTGTTCCTGCCAGAGCGGGTGGCGGGCCTGGGCACGAAAGGCCTGGTAGGCCTCATCTAGGGTGCAGAGGCTGTCGCCGTGCATCAGCAGGGCCTGCGTGCCACCGAGTCGAACCACGCTCGGGTCGGGCAGCAGGGAGGCGCCGGCCTCGCTGGCGAAACGCTCACCCAGCAGGAAGTCGCGGTTGCCGTGCATCAGGTAGATGGCCGTGCCGCCGTCGGCCAGGCGCTTCAGGGCGGCGGCGATGCGCGCTGCCAGGATGGCGTTGCCGGTGGGGTCCTGCTCGCCCAGGTCGAGCAGGTCGTCGCCGATCCATGCCTCGAAGAAGTCGCCGAGGATATAGAGGGCATCACAGCCCCGGGCACGCTCGTCCAGCCAGTGCAGGAACCCCTCGGTGATCTCGGGGGCGCCGGGGTGCAGGTGCAGGTCGGAAATCAGCAGGGTGGTCATGGGCGGCCCTGTTCAGACGGTGAAACGAAGCACGCCCGCCTCGATCGGGAAGCGATGGGCGGGCGTGTGGGAAGACAGGTGAGGATCAGGCCTCCGGCTCGTCCTTCACGTAGGCCTTCTGGATGACCACGTCCTCGGCGGGCACGTCGGCGTGCATGCCGCGACGGGTGGTGGGCACGGCCTTGATCTTCTCGACCACGTCCATGCCCTCGACCACCTCGCCGAACACGCAGTAGCCCCAGCCCTGGACGTTCTTGCCGCTGTGGTTGAGGAAGTCGTTGTCGGCGACATTGATGAAGAACTGCGCGGTGGCGGAGTGCGGGTCCTGGGTGCGGGCCATCGCCAGGGTGCCGGTGGAGTTCTTCAGGCCGTTGTCGGCCTCGTTCTCGATCGGGTCACGGGTCGGCTTCTGGTTGAAGTCGGTGTCGAAGCCGCCGCCCTGGACCATGAAGCCCGGGATCACGCGGTGGAAGAGGGTGCCGTCGTAGAAGCCGTCGCGGACGTACTGCTCGAAGTTGGCGGCGGTCTTGGGCGCCTTCTCGTGGTTCAGGGCAATGGTGATATCGCCGAAATTGGTCTGCAGTACGATCATCGATAAGTTCCTGTGCGGTAAAGGAGAGTTGCCTTGGCGTTGCCCATGGCTGTGGCGCTATAATAACGGTTTTGCTTCCATGCGCGAAGCGAGTCCGCTCGAACCGGAGGTGTTTGCGGAGGCCTGCAGCCAGGGGCGCCGGGGATAAGCCGAAGAGGAGGTCCTACGCTAGGGATGGCGTCGGTAGCGCCCAGGGATGGGTTCACAGCGCCTCCTCGGTGGTCCGGCACCCCGGGGGCTTGTCGCCGGATCAGCCCCGAGCAGAGCAGGCGTCTCCTGCAGCACTGCCCCGCCTCCCTCCCAAACCAGAGGTCGTTTTTTCGACATGTCCACCGACACCACCAGCGCGCCGAATTTCATCCGCAACCAGATCCGCGAGGAGATCGAGGCCGGCCGTAGCGGGAAGATCGTGACCCGCTTCCCGCCGGAGCCCAACGGCTTTCTGCATATCGGCCATGCCAAGTCGATCTGCCTGAATTTCGGGCTCGCCGAGCACTTCGGTGGCGACTGTCATCTGCGTTTCGACGACACCAACCCGGCCAAGGAAGAGCAGGCCTACATCGACGCCATCAAGGCGGATGTGCACTGGCTGGGCTTCGAGTGGGCGGGGCCGGTGCGCTTCGCCTCGGACTACTTCGACCAGCTCTATGCCTGGGCGCAGCACCTGGTGCGCGAGGGCAAGGCCTATGTCGATGACCTCTCGCCGGACGAGATCCGCGAGTACCGCGGCACCCTGACCGAGGCGGGCCGGCCGAGCCCCTATCGCGAGCGCAGCGCGGACGAGAACCTCGACCTGCTCGAGCGCATGCGCACCGGCGAGTTCGCCGAGGGCGAGAAGGTGCTGCGGGCGAAGATCGACATGACCGCGCCGAACATCAACCTGCGCGACCCGATCCTCTACCGCATCCGCCACGCCAGCCACCACCAGACCGGCGACAAGTGGAAGATCTACCCTTCCTACGACTTCACCCACGGCCAGTCCGACGCTCTGGAGGGGGTGACCCACTCGATCTGCACACTGGAGTTCGAGGATCACCGCCCGCTCTACGAGTGGTTCCTCGACAACCTGCCGGTGCCGGCGAAGCCCCGCCAGATCGAGTTCGCGCGGCTCAACCTCAACTACACCCTGACCTCCAAGCGCAAGCTCAAGCTGCTGGTGGACGAGGGCATCGTCGACGGCTGGGATGACCCGCGCCTGCCGACCATCTCCGGCATGCGCCGTCGCGGCTACACGCCGGCCTCGATCCGCAAGTTCTGCGAGATGATCGGTGTCACCCGCGCCGACGGCGGCCTGGTTGATATCGCCATGCTCTACCATGCCATCCGCTCGGATCTCGAGGACAACGCGCCGCGCGCGATGGCGGTGCTGAGGCCCTTGAAGGTCGTGCTGACCAACGTGCCGGAGGAGTTCGAGGAGACCTACGAGGTGCCCGGCCACCCCGCCCGCGAGGACATGGCGGTGCGCAAGGTGCCGTTCACCCGGGAGATCTTCATCGACCAGGATGACTTCATGGAGGAGCCGCCCAAGAAGTTCTTCCGCCTGGCACCGGGCAAGGAGGTGCGCCTGCGCAACAGCTACGTGATCCGTTGCGACGAGGTGGTCAAGGATGCCGCCGGCGAGATCGAGGAACTGCGCTGCTCCGTGGACTTCGACACCCTCGGCAGGAACCCCGAGGGGCGCAAGGTGAAGGGCGTGATCCACTGGGTCAGCGCCGAGCACGGCGTGCCCATGGAAGTGCGGCTCTATGACAACCTCTTCCTCGAGGAGCAGCCCGACAAGGACAAGGATGCCGACTTCCTCGAGCACCTCAATCCCGAGTCGCTGGTCACCGTGCAGGCCATCGGCGAGCCGAGCCTGGCCGGTAGCGATCCGGAGAGCCGCTTCCAGTTCGAACGCGTGGGCTACTTCTGCGCCGACCGCCATGCCAGCCGTGGCGACCGCCTGGTGTTCAACCGCACCGTGGGGCTCAAGGACACTTGGGCCAAGGTCCAGAAGCAAGAAGCACAGAAGAAGGGCTGATATGCAGATCTACAACACGCTGACCCGCCGCAAGGAGCCCTTCACGCCCATCGAGCCGGGCAAGGTGCGCATGTATGTCTGCGGCATGACCGTCTACGACTTCTGCCATCTGGGGCACGCCCGGGTGATGGTGGCCTTCGACGTCATCACCCGCTACCTGCGCGCCCGTGGCTATGACGTCACCTATGTGCGCAACGTCACCGACATCGACGACAAGATCCTCCGGCGCGCCGAGGAGAACGGCGAGTCGATCACCTCGCTCACCGAGCGCATGATCGCGGCCATGCACGAGGACGAGGCGCGCCTGGGTGTGCTGCCCCCGGATCGCGAACCCCGCGCCACCCGGCATATCGGCGAGATCATCGCCATGATCGAGACGCTGATCGCCAAGGGCTTCGCCTACGCCGCCGACAACGGCGACGTCTACTACCGGGTGCGCCGCTTCGAGCGCTATGGCCGGCTGAGCAACCGCGACCCCGACGAGATGCGCGCCGGCGCCCGCATCCAGGTGGACGAGCACAAGGAGGACCCGCTGGACTTCGTGCTGTGGAAGGCGGCCAAGCCGGGCGAGGCCAGCTGGCCCTCGCCCTGGGGCGAGGGGCGGCCCGGCTGGCATATCGAGTGCTCGGCCATGTCGACCTGCTGCCTGGGCGAGACCTTCGACATTCACGGGGGCGGGCCGGACCTGATGTTCCCCCACCACGAGAACGAGATCGCCCAGAGCGAGGCGGCCACCGGCCATGCCTACGTCAATACCTGGATGCACGCCGGGGCAGTGCGGGTGAACCACGAGAAGATGTCCAAGTCGCTGGGCAACTTCTTCACCATCCGCGAGGTGCTGGTGCACCACGACCCCGAGGTCGTGCGCTACCTGCTGGTGGCCAGCCACTACCGCAGCCCGATCAACTATGCGCCGGAGTCCCTGGCCGAGGCGCGCAAGTCGCTGGAGCGCTTCTACAACTCACTCGAAGGTCTGGCCCTCGACGACATCGAGCCTGGGGAAGGGACGGTGGATCGTCGCTTCGATGAGCGCTTTACCGCGGCTATGGATGATGACTTCAACACCGCCGAGGCGCTCTCGGTGCTCTTCGACCTGGCCCGGGAGCTGAACCGGACGAAGAAGGACGCCCCTGAGCAGGCGCCGGCGTTGGCCGCCGAGCTCAGGCGCCTGGGCGCCGTCCTGGGGCTGCTGCAGCAGAACCCGGTTGCCTTCCTCAAGGGTGGCGCCGATGACCTGCCGCTCTCGGAAGCGGAGATCCAGGCGAAGATCGACGCACGGGCCGCGGCCAAGAAGGCCAGGGACTTCGCTGCCGCCGACGCCATCCGCGACGAGCTGGCAGCACTCGGCATCATCCTCAAGGATGCCCGCGAGGGTACGACCTGGGTGTTCGAGAAACCGGAAGGCTGACGGCAGCCTGGAAGCCCCTGGCTGAAAGCCAGCAGACGCCCGGTCCCTCCATGGGGGCCGGGCGTCTACGCATAAGAGCCCTTCAGTAAGTGCGTTATTATGCTCAATAAATAAAAAACCTATGGAAAGTGTGCAGAATACTTCCCATACTGCATGGCATAGTGCCATTTATGAGCAGAATGATGCACAAGGTTTGCCATGAAACTCACGCTGCAAATACACTTCGATCAGCACTGGCACGATGCTGCCGAGGTCTCCTTGCCAGACCCGGAGCGGGGGATACATGGTGCGTCTCGGCTGCGTTATGCGGCCGACTATGCCGTCGAATGGATGTTCCATGACGACCTGCATGCCAGCAGTCTGTTGCTCCCCGTGGAGCTGATGCTGGCTCATGAGTGTCCACGCTGGTTCGGCTTCCTGGAAGACATCATGCCGGCTGGGGCGAGTCGTCGCTTCTGGGTGGACTATCTCGGCATTCATGATCTTCCGGTCGGGCGCCAGGACGCGGAGCTGCTGGCCCGCGGCACCATCGCGCCGGTAGGCAACCTGCGCATCAAGGAGGCAGTACCCGACGACAGCCTCAGGGAGGTGCTGGGGGAGTGCCGCTTTCCGGTGCAGAGCGTCGTGGAACGCGATGTTGACTTCCTGGAGTATGCCCAGCAGATGGGGGCAGCCAGCGGGGGGGCGACCGGCGCCGGTGGGGAGGCCCCCAAACTGCTGCTCAGGCTCGCCGGTGATGAGCAGGTCTGGATCGATACCTGGCAGGACGAGGTTCACCGACCGGATCTGCCGATGCTGGTCAAGTTTCCGCGCGGCAGCCGCTCCGCTGACGACTGCGATATCCTGCGTGCCGAGTATTACTACTATCAGGAGCTGACTGCCCTGGGCATCGATACCATCGATACAACGTCCATGCGGCTGATCGAGGGTGAGCGATATCCTTCGCTCTGGCTGCCTCGCTTCGATAGGCACTACCGTTACGGCGCCTGGGCTCGCTACGGCCTGGAGTCTGTCTACTCCTTGATGGGGGCGGCACCCGGCACCTTTCTTCGCCACGGCGAGACCTTGCGCCGGCTAGTGGGATTGCTGCAGGCGCAGTATCGCGTCCGCGAACTCGGCGAAGCCTTCGATACCCAAGCCTTCGTGATCGAGTGGGTGCGGCGCGACCTGCTCAATATCGCCTTTGGTAACTCCGATAACCATGGTCGTAATATGGCCTTGCTCAAGCGCCCTGAAGGCATCGGGCTGGCGCCGGTCTATGATTTTGCCCCCATGCGGGCCGACCCTGATGGGGGCACGCGTACCACCCAATGGGGCCCGCCGCTTGAAGCCGGGAGGGAGTATGACTGGCATGCCATTGCCGAATCCCTGTCAGACCTTGTGGACCCCGAGCAGTTGATGGAGACGTTCCGCCGGCTGGCCGCCGACCTCGATGGGTTGGATGAGCGCCTGGCCGCGCGAGGCGTTCCCCCTCGCATTCTGGATATGCCGTCGGTAGGCTTGCGCTCGCTGGGTACGCGACTCAAGCGCTGGGGGATGCTGTGAAACTCCGCAATGTCGATGATCGGGAAGCGGCGTTAGTGGCACTGCTGAAGCGCTTCTATGCCGGTGAGCTCAGTGACGGTCAGCTGTTGCGCGCCCTGCGCCGGGACGTGCTGGGGCTCTCCCAGGCACGGTACGCGAGCCTGGTCGGCATCAGTCGGCGCACCTTGTCGGATCTGGAGGGGGACAAGGGCAATGTCACCCTGGAGTTGAAGAATCGCACCTTCCGACCCCTGGGGCTGGAGGTCAGCTTGCTGCCGCGCAAGCGCAGCCTGCTTCAGCAGGCGTTTAAGCTTACCGAATAAACGGGAGCCCGCTTGGACTATACCTCTTTCAGCTATGTCACCGCCGAGAAGGCCGATCTCTACCGGCGGGTGATGGGCGCCTTCGTGGAGGCCAAGTCGCACTTCCTGGTCCACCTGCGGCCGGAGGATGTGCAGCAGCAGATCGGTGAGCCGGAGCTTGCCACCGTGCAGGCGGCGCTGACCCAGCTGGTGACCTGGGGCAACCTGGCCGCCGAGCGAGACAACGCCCGGGTGACCAGCGTCGAGGATTACTACCGTGCCCTCTATGTCTACCAGATCACCCGCCAGGGCGAAGCCGTTGAGGCCGCTCTGGCCTCCTTCGAGCAGGCGCTGGGGAGGCGTGGTGCCCTGCAGAGCGTGGCCCTGGAGGATATTCGCACCCGCCTGCGCGCCTTGTTGACCCTGGCGAGAAGCGAGGCGCCCTCGGCCACCGAGAGTCAGCTGCTGCTGCGCGACCTGGCCGGCGTCTTCGCCGACCTGGCCGAGAATGCCCGGGCCTTCATGACCGGGCTGAACCGCACCCTGGAGGGGCGGGGCAGCGATGCCGATGCCTTCCTGCTCTACAAGGAGCGCGTGATCGGCTATATCGAGCGCTTCCTGGGCGACCTGACCACCGCTTCCGGCGAGATCGCCGAGCTGATCCGTGCCCTTGAGGGTGACGGTGGCCGAGAAGTTGGCGTTGAAACCGGTGAGGGGGAGGCCCCGGTGGCACGACTGCTGCGCCAGGCCGCCGAGCGCGAGCTTCTCGACCTGGCCCCCGGGGAGTCACCCGATGACGAGGAACGTGCCCGGGCCTTCGCCGAGGCGTGGCGGCGCTGGCACGGCCACTGGGAAGGGCTGCGCGCCTGGTTCCTCGACCAGCCGGGGCGGCAGGCCCAGGCCCGCCTGCTGCGCAGCAGCGCCCGGCGCGCCGTGACCCAGCTGCTGGAGATGGTCGGCCGACTCAACGAACGTCGCATGGCGCGCAGCGACCGCTCCGCGGATTTCCGCACCCTGGCGCGCTGGTTCCTGGAGTGTGACAGCGACGGCGAGGCACATCGCTTGTGGCGGACCGCCTTCGGCCTGACGCCGGCCCGCCACCTGGTGATCGATGTCGCGACGGCCGAGGCGTGGCAACAGGTCCCGGTGCCGGCCGCCACGCCCTGGGCCGAGGCACCAGGCATGCAGGTGCAGGCGCGGCTGCGCGCCACCGGCAGCTACCAGAAGCCCGGGGCGCCGCCCAAGCTGCGCAGCCGTGCCCGGGAGCGAGAGCTGCTGGCCCGTCAGCTGGCCGAGGAGGCCAGTGCGGCCCGGGCCGCACGGCGTCAGCTGGTGGAGCGTCGCGCCAAGCGCCTCTCGGAGCTTGGCGAGCTGGACGACGGTGCCTTCCGCCTGCTGCTCAACCTGCTCGGCGAAGCCCTGGCGGCAAGCCCAGGCGATGACACCCCCGTGACCACCACCACCGGGGACGGCAGCCTGCGTATCACCCTGGCGCCACTGGGGCCCGAGACCACCGCGACGCTGCGCACGGAGGCCGGGATACTCAGCGGCCGCGACTACCGCCTTGAGATCATCGATCTGGAGGAGGACACATGGAGGAGCTGAGCGATGCCCTGACGCGCCAGCGCCAGGAAGAGCAACGCCGCGCCCTGCGCGTCCTGCTGGCGCGACCGCTGATCCGCAGTGATGACAGCGCCTTTCCCCTGATTCGCCGCCATGCGGCCATGCTTCGCGATTGGCTGGCTCGGGAGGCCGGCTGGCACCTGCAGAGCGAGCGTGACTTCGTGCGCCTGCACAAGCGTCCCGCCGATCGTGACGACCCCACCCGTCCGGCGACGGTGGGACGCGGAATCCAGCGCAAGACCTTCAATCGACGCCGCTATGCGCTGTTTTGCCTGCTGCTGGCGGATCTCGAGCGCGGCGATGCCCAGATCACCCTGGGGCGCCTGGGCGAAGGGCTGGGCCAGGCGGTCAGCGATCCCGCCCTGGCCGAGCGTGGCCTGGCCTTCTCGCTGGACCACCAGGAGGCGCGGCGGGATCTGGTGGTGGTCGTGCGCTTGTTGATGGAGCTCGGGGTGCTGGTGCGTGTGGCCGGCGACGAGGAGCAGTTCCTGCGCCGCGGCCTGGAGGGCGACGTGCTCTACGACGTGGACCGCCGACTGCTCGCTGCGTTGCTGGTCACCGCCCGCGGGCCCTCCCTGGTGGCGCTGAACGGCGCCGACGCCGAGCTCGACCTGGACGCGCGCCTGCATGCCTTGAGCGAAACCTTCGTGCCGGATACCCCCGACGGGCGCAACCGCGAGCTGCGCCACCGCCTGGTGCGGCGGCTGCTGGATGACCCGGTGGTCTACCGGGAGGACCTTGACGAGGACGAGGTCGCCTATCTGGTCAATCAGCGCGGGCCCCTGCTGCGCCGGCTGCATCAGGCCACAGGGCTGGTGGCCGAGGTGCGCGCCGAGGGGCTGGCGCTGGTGGATCCCGACGGCGAGCTGACCGACGAGAAGATGCCGGCCGAGGGCACCGAGGGCCACCTGGCGTTGCTGATGGCCGAGCGGCTGGCCGTGGCTGGCCCCGAGGGCGTCGCCCTCGAGGAGACCGAGGGCTGGATTCGGGAG
The DNA here is from genome assembly GCF_033549285.1 of Halomonas sp. Lineage (GTDB taxonomy): Bacteria > Pseudomonadota > Gammaproteobacteria > Pseudomonadales > Halomonadaceae > Halomonas. Next base: position 89,664 of record NZ_JAWSUJ010000002.1, on the reverse strand, counting down.
TGGCAGACATCGTTCCGCCGCTACTGGCGCAAGTCCGCCTGTGAGCCCGGCGCCGCCCATGGCCTGGCTCGGCAGACCCTGGCCCGCCTGGCCTCGCTGCGCCTGGTGGAACGGCAGGGCGAGGTCGTCATTCCGCTGCCGGCGCTGGGACGCTTTCGCGTTCACACGCCCCACCTTCCCGATGCGCCCGTCAATTCTCAACCCGATCTGGCCGAGTCATCTTTCGATGAGTGAGCGTCGTCCCATGAGTGAGCTTCCCGAACCGCAAGGCCAGCGCTGGCAGCCCTTGCGCTGCGGCCTGGTGGAGATCTTCTACTACGACGAGGAGACCTTCCACTTTCACGATGGCCGGCTGCTGCTGCGTGGCAACAACGGCACCGGCAAGTCCAAGGTAATGGCGCTGACCCTGCCGTTTCTGCTCGATGGGCAGTTGATTCCCTCCCGGGTGGAGCCCGACGGTGACAGTGCCAAGCGCATGGAGTGGAACCTGCTGGTGGGCGAGTACCAGGAGCGCCTGGGCTACACCTGGCTGGAGTTCGGACGCCTGGGTGAGGAGGGGCCAGAGACCTTCACGGTGGGCTGCGGACTCAAGGCAGTGGCGGGGCGACCGGTGCGCTCCTGGTTCTTCACCACGCGGCAGCGTGTCGGGCGCGACCTCTTCCTGATCGAGGGTGGTCGCAGCGTCAATCGCGAAAGGCTTGGTCAGGCGCTGGGACATCAGGGGCAGTTGTATGATCGTGCCGTGGACTACCGGCGTGCCATCGACGAGCGGTTGTTCCGCCTGGGAGAGCAGCGCTATGGCGCCCTGCTCGACCTGCTGCTGCAGCTGCGCCAGCCGCAGCTGGCCAAGAAGCCCGACCCCAATCGCCTTTCCCAGGCGCTCAGCGACGCCCTGCCACCGCTGGGTCGCGGACTGATCGGCGAGGTGGCCGAGGCCTATCGCAGCCTGGATGTCTACCGCGAGGAGATCCAGGGGCTTGAGGAAACGGCCCGCGCGGTAGAGGCCTTTCTGGGCCACTACCGCCAATATGCCGGTATTGCGGTGCGCCGCCGGGCCGACTTTCTGACCGGTGCCCACGCCGATTATGAGAAGGTGCGCCTGCAACTGGGCCGTGATCGCCAGGCTCATGATGAGGCCCTGGCGAGTCGGGAGGCGCTGGGTGAGTCACGCGAGGCGCTTGCCGAGCAGCAACGGGAGCTGACGGCACGCCAGCGTACCCTGGAGGCCAGCGACGCCATGCGCTCGGCCGAGGCGCTGCGAAATGCCGACGAGCTGGCGCGCCAGCGCCGTACCCGCGCCGACCTGGAAGGCCAGCGGCTGGGCAGGGAGCGCGAGGCTGACCGGCGCGCAGAGGACCGCCTTCGGGAGGCCGACACTGCCCTGGAGAGTAGCGTCGCGACCCTGGAGGCGCGCCGCGAGGAGAGCGATAATCTGGCCCATGCGGCGGGGGTGGGGGGCGACCACCGCCGAGAAATCGCCGCCCGGCTGCCGGGCGAGACGAACGAGCCTACGCCTCCCGATGCCCGGGAGGTCGAGGCCCTGCAGCAGGCGTTGCGAAACCTTCACCGCCGCCGCGAGGAGGGTGTCACACACCTCAACCGCCGCCTCGATGAGGTCGACAAGGCGGAGCGGGCCTACCACCGGGTGGAAGATGAAGCGCGCCGGGAGGAGGAGACCCTGGCGAGCCGCGAGGAGGAGTGGCAGGAGGCGATAAGCGCGCGTGCCGAAGCTGCCGAGACCTTGCAGGCAGGATGGCGCGAGCACCTTGCTGCCCTGGAGGAGCTGACCCCGGAAGATCCCGAGGCGCTGCTCGCCGAGCTCGCTCCCTGGTGCGATCACCTGAGCGGCGATGACCCGGCCGAGATTGGGCTTTCGGCGGCGCGGGATGCCCGGCGAGAAGCACTGGGGCATATGCGCCATACATGGGTCCGGCGCCAAGAGGAACTCGACGCCCAGCGCGCCGAGCTGGAAGCGGAGCGTCTCCGCCTGGAGGCCGGAGAGTCGCGGGTGCCGCCGGTGCCCTACACTCGGGGCGAGGCGAGCCGCGCGGCTCGCCCGGGCGCCCCGCTCTGGCAGCTGGTGGACTTCCAGCCGGACCTCAATGCGACTCAGCGTGCCGGGCTGGAGGCGGCCCTGGAGGCCTCGGGGCTGCTGGACGCCTGGGTGCTGCCGCAAGGCGAGCTGCTCGCTCCTGATACCTGGGACACCCTGCTGGCGCCGCTCACCGATGGCGCCGCACCTCCCGGGGAAGCCAGCCTGGCCGAGGTCCTGCGCCCCGATCTTTCCGAAGACTCCCCGGTGAGCCTGGCGGTAGTCGAGAAGCTATTGGCCAGCATCGGTCTGAGGGCCTCCGAGGCCCTCGCCTGGGTGAGTCCCGAGGGCGCCTGGCAGCTGGGACTGCTCAGCGGGCAGTGGGGTAAAGACGAGGCGGTCTATATCGGCCACGCCGCCCGCGAAGCGGCACGCCAGCACCGGCTGGCGGAGATTACGCAGGCGCTGGAGGGGCTTGTCGCAGAGACCGCCGAGATCTCCGCCGAGCTCGATCATCTCGAGTCGCGCAAGCAGGTCGCCGACCAGGAGTGGCAGCGCCGCCCCAGCGCCCAGGAGCTGCGCGATGCCCACGCCAACGAGGCGGCGGCGCGGCGCGCTCGGGATACCCAGGCCGAGCGTCTGGAGCAGGCGCGCCTGGCGCGGGAGGAGGCGCGCGAGGTGTTGGAGGTCCAGCGCGGCGAGCTCTACTTGGCCGCCGAGGATCTGCGTCTCCCCGCCGAGCGCGAGCCCCTGGCCCGCCTTCAGGCCGCGCTCAACGACTACCGGCTCGCTGTCAGCGAGCTGTTGCAGGCCATCACGGCCTGGCAGCAGGCCAGGCGCCGCCATGACGAGCGGCAGGAGGAGTACCAGGCAGCCGGCGAGGTGCTGGCCCAGGCCGAGCGGGAACACGCCGAGGCCGAGGAGCAGGCTCGCGAGGCGGAGGTGCGCCGGGATACCCTGCGCGACACCATGGGCGCCGAGGTGCAGGAACTGGAGCGCCAGCTGGCGGCCCTTCAGGAGCGCAGCGAGGCGTTGGCCCTGGAGCAGCGTGAGCTCGCCTCGCGCTACGAGACGCTGCTCGGCGAGGTGGCGCGCCTTGCCGAAAAAGTGACCCAGGGCGAACAGCGCCTGGCCGAGCTGGACGAACGTCGGTCAGAGAGGATCGCCGACTTCCGGTCCCTGGTGGAGGAGGGGCTGTTGCGCGTGGCCGCTCCGGAGCGATTCATGGACCAGGAGACCCCGACCTCCTGGGCGGCGGATCCTGCCGTGCGCCTGGCCCGGGCCGCCGCCCAGGCCACCGCCGCCGTCAATGCCGATGATGAGAGCTGGCGTAGCCACCAAGGGCATCTATACGAGCATATCAAGGTGCTGGGTGATGTCATGTCTCGGGGTGGGCACAACTGTGAGGCAGAAAGTCAGGATGACCTGATTTTGGTGCGCATCGTCTTCCAGGGTAGGCGCCAGGACCCGGATGCCCTGCATCGCCAGCTCAACGACGAGATCAGTCAGCGCCAGGCGCTGCTCAATGCCCGGGAGCGGGAGCTGCTCGAGAACTACCTGATCGACGAGGTGGCCAGCCATATCCAGGAGCGCATCACCGACACCGAGCGCCATGTGCGAGAGATGAATGGGGAGCTGGAGCGTCGCCCCACCAGTACCGGCATGCGGCTGCGCATCCGCTGGCAGTCGCTGACCGAGGGGCAGAGCGCTGGCGGCATGACGGCACCGGCGGGGCTGGAGGACGTCTGCCACCGGCTGCGGCGTCAGGCCCTGGATGCCTGGTCGCCGGAGGATCGCCAGGTAGTGGGCGACTTCCTGCGGCGGCGTATCGACGAGGCACGGGCCAGCGACGAGGGCGGCACCCTGCAGGAGATCCTCGAGCGCGCCCTGGATTACCGCTTCTGGCATCGCTTCGTGGTTGACCGCCATCAGAACGGCCAGTGGCGTCCGGCCTATGGTCCTGCCTCGGGGGGCGAGCGGGCGCTGGTGATCACCCTGCCGCTGTTCGCGGCCGCGGCCAGCCACTACGGCAGCGCCCATCACCAGGCGCCGCGCCTGGTGATGCTCGACGAGGTGTTCGCCGGTATCGACGATGACGCGCGGGCCAAGAGCATGGGCCTGCTGGCCCAGTTCGACCTGGACGCCGTGATGACCTCGGAGCGGGAGTGGGGCTGCTACCCGGACGTGCCGGGGCTCGCCATCGCCCAGCTGGTGCGCCGCGAAGGGGTCGATGCGGTCCACGTCACGCGTTGGCGGTGGGATGGCAAGCGTCGAGTGCGAGACGACGTGCCGGTTAGCCAGGCGCCTCAGGCGGTCGCAGAGAGCGCGGACACCTCAGCGCCGGGTGGCATGGACAGCCTGTTCTGATGGATCTATTACGCCTGCAGCGACTGCTGGGAGGGCCAGAGCTTGCTCGCTTGCGACAGCGGCTGGCGCGCAAGCTGCTGCGCGATGGTGGCGGGCGGCTCATCCTCAGTCGGGTCAGCGACAGCGAGCGCGCCGCCATCGAGAGACTGGTGGGACGCGCCCCACGCCAGGGGCGGTCACTGAGCATAGAGCTCGAGGCACTCTCCCAGACGCTGGCCAGGGCCGGGGTGGCGCAGGATTTGCGGAGCGCGCTGGAGGTCCTGGATGGCCCCCTGGTGGACGCCCGCGCCGAGCGGGAGGAGACGCGACAGCGCTGGCACGAACTGCTTGATGCCTATCGTTGCGAGTCGGAACGGCTGGGAGTCAGTGCCTGGCTGGAGGATCTACGCGGTGCTGGACAGCTGAAGCGCCTGGCGGGGGCTAGCGAAGGGCAGGGGCGTCTCCTGCTGGAACAATCGCTGGCTGTGCTTGAACGGTTGCCGGCACAGGGCATGACGCTCAGCACCTTGGCTGCCGACTGCCTGGGTGATGCCCACGCCCTGGATGCCGGTCGCCCTGTAGCGGCCCTGGTGCGTCGAGCCCTGGCGCGTCACTGGCAGGGCGGGGTTGCCCGAGTGAATCCCGATGAACGCAGTGTCTGGGCCCATGCCGGCGTGCTGATGGGGGGTGAGGTCACCAGTGCGGTGCTGACCTTGCGGCTGCCCGTGCGCCACGGGTCTGGGCTGGATGAAGCCCTGTCCCAGTTTTTCCATCACGCAGAGCCCAGCTGGGTGACCCTGCGGCAACTCCTGCGGCATCCCCCCGCCTGGGACTGTGCTGGTCAGGATGTCTTTGTCTGCGAGAATCCCGCCGTGCTGGCCGAGGCCGCCGAGCGGCTGAGGATCGACTGCGCGCCGCTGATCGCCACCTGGGGCCAGCCCGGTGCCGCCGTGCTTACCTTGCTGGAGCAACTGGAGGCCGTCGGGGCCGTGCTCCACTATCACGGTGATTTCGATTGGGCGGGTATCGGCATCGCCAACGCCTTGCTGGAACGTTTTGCCATGCGGCCGTGGCGGATGGAAAGAGCGGATTTGAAGGCCAGTGCCCATCTCGCGGGCAAGCCGCTGGAGGGCAAGCCTGTCGATGCCCGCTGGGATCCCCATCTACGCCCTGCCATGGAACAGCGCGGCCGGGCCCTCCACGAGGAGCAACTGATCGATGCGCTGCTGGCGGATCTCCGACTACCGCCTGGACATCAGGGATAGGGCGGTAGCGGAATCTGCCGCGGCCAGTCATCGGCGACCACGAACACCCGCCGCCAGCCCATGTCGGAATGCCACAGGGCCAGCTGGGTGGGGGAGGCCGGCGCGCTGAAGTGCTGTGCCAGCCTGGCCTCCAGGTCACGAAGCGGCGCAAGCGCCTCGCGCCGGGGGAGGGCGAGCCAGTGGGGCTTGTGCAGCCAGGCGCCTCGGGTGCCCCGGGGCAGGCCGTCGCGAACGCGGTGCCAGTCCCGGGCGAAGAGCCAGCGCCCCTGGAGGTGGTCGGGAGTGGCCTCTCGCGGGGCCGGCAGGGGGGCATGCCAGGGATAGAAGAGCACCCCCGGGATCGCCAGCCGCACGGCCATGGTTGGCGCCGACCCGTCCTGCCCAGGAGGCAAATGGGGCGACAGCAGCGGTAACAGGGCCTCGCGAGCCTCGGGGGAGCCGGCGAGCCTGAGCTGGTGGCGGTCCAGGTGCTCGCGCTTGGCGGCCAGGCTGTCGGCCCCGCCCGGGCCGATCCAGCGCGCCTGGCTGTCCGCCGCTCCCGGCCCCTGGGGAAGGCCCAGGTAGAACTTGATGGCGACCTCCAGGTGCACCAGGCTGGGGTCCGTCCGTCCACGGTAGAGCAGGTCCAGCTCGCCCAGGGTGCGCTTGCCCTGGTGGATGCGCAGGTTGTGGGCCAGCAGCCGGGTACCCGGTGCCTCCTCGAGCAGGAACTGCCAGAGCCGCTCGTGGTAGAGCCCCATGCGCCCCTTGAGCGCCGGGGCGAGGTGTGCCTCCAGGGCATCGGGCGCCGCTTCCAGCGCCTCGAGCCAGGCCGCCAGACGGTCGTCATCCTCAAGGCCCAGCTCCCGGCGCGACGGGCGCCCCGGCCAGGACATCGCGATCAGGTCGGGGGCCAGCACGATCCACGCGAGGTCGCGAACCAGCGGGTGATAGCAGCGATCGAGGAGTCCGCTTCCGGGTGGGGCCATGGCGATGTCCAGATGTTGAAGGGCGGGTCTGACAGACACGCTGTACAGACCTTATACTCAGGATCCATTCACAAGGAACCAGGTGAACATGATGATCCGTACGCTGATTTCCAGCCCAGTGTCTCGTTGCGCGGCCCTGGCTGCGGGTACCCTCATCGCCCTCTCGGCTCAGGCGCAGGACCCCGTGGTGGTCTCCTCCAAGATCGATACCGAGGGGGCGGTGCTCGGTCAGCTGATCCTGCAGCGCCTCGAGCAGGGTGGCATCGAGGTCGAGGATCGCCTTCAGCTGGGGGCAACCAGCATTGTGCGCGAGGCGCTGATCGCCGGCGAGATCGACCTCTACCCCGAGTACACCGGCAACGGCGCCTTCTTCTTCGACATGGCCGACAGTCCGGTGTGGAACGATGCCGACCAGGCCCTCGAGACGGTACGCGAGAAGGATCGCGAGGCCAACGGCCTGGTCTGGCTGACGCCGGCCGAGGCCAACAACACCTGGGCAATCAGCGTGCGCGGCGAGCTCGCCCGCGAGCACGAGCTTGCAAGCCTGGAGGACCTGGCGGCCTACCTCGACGACGAGGGCGAGTTCAAGCTGGCCGCCAGCGCCGAGTTCGTCGAGTCTGCCCAGGCATTGCCGGCCTTCCAGGAGGCCTACGGCTTCGAGCTCTCGGATGAGCAGCTGCTGGTGCTTTCCGGCGGCAATACCGCGGCCACCATGCGCGCCGCGGCACAGCAGACCAGTGGCGTCAATGCGGCCATGACCTACGGGACCGATGGTGGCCTGCAGGCCCTGGACCTGGTGGTCATGGACGACACCCTGGGGGTGCAGCCGGTCTACCAGCCCGCGCCGGTGGTGCGCGAGGAGGTACTCGAGAGCTACCCCGAGATCGAGTCCCTGCTCGAACCGGTCTTCCAGGCCCTGGACCTCGAGACCCTGCAGCGTCTCAATGGCGACGTGGCGGTGAACGGTCGGGATCCCGCGGCGGTCGCCGCCGACTTCCTCGACACTCTGGACGACTGAGGTCGTCTTGCGCCCGGAGACAACCGGTCCCAACGTCGTCCTGCTGAGCCTCTCGCTGGTCGCCCTGGCGGCCTGGCTGGGGTTGGACACGGTCAGCGTGGCCGCCAACCGCATCGTGCCTGGCACCGGTTATCGTGTCGACGAGACCATCGGCTGGGCTGGCGCCCTGGCCACGAGCCTTCCCTGGCTCGCACTGGCGGGGCTCGCCTGGCGACCCAGCCAGGGTCGCTTCGCCCTGTCGCTCGCGCTGGTGGTAGTGATGCTCTCGGGCCTGCCGGCCTGGCTGTCGCTCTCGGCCGTCACCCTGGTCGACGGCGCCCAGGCCCGGCTGGGCATCGGGGGTGGCATCTGGGTGGTGCTCTTCCTGCTGCTGCTGGCCATGATCGAGCTGCGCAGTCGCCTCATGATGTCGCGGCTCATGGGCTGGGCCTTGCTGCTGCCCCCGGTGGCCAGTGCCGGGCTCTGCCTCGCCCTCTGGCTGGAGCCCCTGGCGCTGTGGCAGGAGTATCGCAGTCGCAGTGGCCAGTTCCTGGGCGCCGTCGGCGAGCACCTGCTGCTGGTCGGGGTGGCCGTGGGGACGAGCCTGGTAATCGGCGTGGTCCTGGCGCTGGCCATGCGCCGCTGGCCCGGGGTGCAGAAGGCCGGCTTCGGTGTGCTCAACTTCCTGCAGACGATACCCAGCATCGCGCTCTTCGGCCTGCTGCTGGCGCCGCTCGCCTGGCTGTCGGCGAACGTTGCGTGGCTGTCGGCGCTGGGCGTCAGCGGCATCGGCTGGGCGCCGGCCCTGCTGGCGCTGGTGGGCTACAGCCTGTTGCCCATGGTGCGCAACACCTTCGTCGCCCTGGAGGCCGTCGACCCCGGGGTGATCGATGCCGCCCGCGGCATGGGCATGAGCCGCGGCCAGGTACTTCGCCAGGTGCGCCTGCCACTGGCGCTGCCGGTGATCCTCGAGGGCATCCGCATCACTACGGTACAGGCCATCGGGCTGACCGCCGTGGCCGCGCTGATCGGTGCCGGGGGGCTCGGCACCTTCATCTTCCAGGGGCTCGGCCAGGCCGCCATGGATCTCGTCCTGCTGGGCGCCCTGCCCATCCTGGTGATGGCGCTGCTGGTGGATGCCCTGCTTGGCGCCCTGACCGACGTCCTGCGCCCGGGAGGGGCCGAATGATCGACCTGATCCATGTCACCAAGCGCTTCGGCGCCGCCACCGCAGTGGACGATATCTCGCTGAGCGTGGCCCAGGGGGAACTCTGTGTGCTGGTGGGGACCTCCGGCTGCGGCAAGTCGACCACGCTGCGCATGATCAACCGGCTGATCGAGCACAGCGAGGGCGAGATCCACATCGATGGCCAGCAGATCCGCCGCTTCCGCGAGGAGACCCTGCGCCGGCGCATGGGCTATGCGATCCAGAGCACCGGGCTCTTTCCCCACTGGACGGTAGCCCGCAATATCGGCCTGGTGCCGCGGCTGCTCAAGTGGCCGAAGGAGAGGATCCAGGCGCGGGTCGAGGAACTGATGGCGTTGCTGGGGCTCTCCATGGCGGAGTTCGCCGGCAAGTATCCCCACCAGCTCTCCGGCGGCCAGGCGCAGCGGGTGGGGGTCGCCCGGGCGCTGGCCGCCGACCCCGACATCCTGCTGATGGACGAGCCCTTCGGCGCCCTGGATCCCATCACCCGGGAGGGCCTGCAGGAGGAGCTGCGCGAGCTGCAGTCCCGGCTTCACAAGACCATCGTCTTCGTCACCCATGACATGGACGAGGCGCTGCGCCTGGCGGATCACCTGGTGGTGATGCATCAGGGGCGCATCGTGCAGCAGGGGCGGCCCCTGGAGCTGCTTCGCGAACCGGCGGACGACTTCGTCGAGTCGCTGCTCGGAGGCGAGGATCGCGGCCTGAAGGAGGCGGCGCTGCTACCGGTCAGCCAGCGGATGCTGCCGCTGGGGTCGCACTCCTCCAGCGGCGAGCGGATTGGCCAGCACGCCAGCCTGCGCGAGGCCCTCTCGGTGATGCTGTGGCGTCATGCCGAGCGCCTCACCGTGGTGGACGACGACGGCCGGCCGGTGGGCGAGCTCTCCCTGCGCCGCCTGGTGGGAGCACGCCACGATGACTGAGCTTCGCCGCTGGGTCGTGCCGCTTGGCTGGCTGGCGCTACTGCTGGCGGCAACGCTCGGCATGGGGCAGCTGGAGGGGCTGTTTCGCTGGATCGAGTCCGACAGCCGCCAGGTGATCTATGCGCGTGCCGACTTCCTGACCCTGCTGGGTCGCCACCTGCTGGTGGTGAGCGTGGCGGCGCTGCTGGCCATCCTGCTGGGGGTGGGCGCCGCCATCGCCGCGACCCGCCGCTGGGGGCGGGACTTCCTGCCACTGGTCAGCCAGTTGGCGTCTATCGGCCAGACCTTCCCGCCGGTGGCGGTGCTGGCGCTGGCGGTGCCGGTGCTGGGCTTCGGCACCCTGCCGATCATCGTGGCGCTGCTGCTCTATGGCCTGCTGCCGATCGTGCGCAACACCCTGGCCGGGCTCGAGGGCATCGACCCCGGGGTGATGGAGGCGTCGCGTGGCATGGGCATGAGCGGCGGCCAGATCCTGCGCCAGGTGGAGCTGCCGCTGGCCGCACCGGTGATCCTTGCCGGGATCCGTACCTCGGTCACCATCAACATCGCCACGGCGGCCATCGGTGCCACCGTGGGGGCGAGCAACCTGGGCGACCCGATCATCTCGGGGATCGTCAACGGCAACACCGCCTATGTGGTGCAGGGGGCGCTGCTGATCGGGCTGCTGGCCATCAGCGTGGACAGCCTGTTCAGTCGGTTGCCGCTGGCCGGTTCCCGCTGCTGAGGGGGAACCCCCACAAGGTGTCTCCGGAGCCAGGCTGGGCAAGGAGGTTTTGTCGGAGCCGTCGGTTCGACGCCTCGACCTCGACTTGCACGGCGATTAGCGGTTTTGCTGATGGGGGTGCCCGTCGCGAATCGCGCTGCGAGCAGCGCTCCTACAGTGAGTCATGATTCCCTTTGCAGTATCGGGTGTCTGGTCAACGCCATCAGTTTACGTTAACGTCAATCATGTTGCGTTGACCGGCCCCGGGGTGACCCCCTGGCGGATCGGAACATTAAGGACAACACTGCCCCCAAAAGGGGCAAGGATCACGACGATGACAACAACAGCGGATATCCACGAGCCGACCTTCCTGGCCGGTGACGAGTTCAGCATTCCCACCTTCCGGCTGCTCAAGCAGGATGGCACCCTCCACGAGGGCGCCACGGCACCCGACCTCGAACACGACAAGGCGCTGGCCATCTACCGCGCCATGGTGGCCACCCGTGTGCTCGACGAGCGGATGCTCGCCGCCCAGCGCCAGGGGCGGCTCTCCTTCTACATGCAGTGCACCGGCGAGGAGGCCGCGGTGATCGGCGCCACGGCGGCGCTGGATGATGCCGACATGATCATGGCCCAGTATCGCGAGCAGGGCGCCCTGGTCTATCGCGGCTTCACCTTCGACGAGTTCATGAACCAGCTGTTCGGCAACGAGCTGGACTACGGCAAGGGGCGCCAGATGCCGATCCACTACGGGTCGCGCAAGCTCCACTACATGACCATCTCCTCGCCGCTGGCCACCCAGATTCCCCAGGCCACCGGCTACGCCTACGGCCAGAAGCTCGCCGGCGACGGCCAGTGCACCACGGTGTTCTTCGGCGAGGGCGCCGCCTCCGAGGGCGACTTCCACGCCGCCCTGAACATGGCGGCGGTCCACGAGGTGCCGGTGATCTTCTTCTGCCGCAACAACGGCTATGCGATCTCCACCCCGTCCATCGAGCAGTTCGCCGCCGATGGTGTGGCTCCGCGGGCCTTCGGCTATCGCATGCACGTGATCCGCGTCGACGGCAACGACATCCTGGCGGTCTACTCCGCCACCCGGGAGGCCCGCCGGATCGCCGTGGAGCACAACAAGCCGGTGCTCATCGAGGCCATGAGCTACCGCCTGGCCGCCCACTCCTCGTCGGACGACCCCTCCGGCTACCGCTCGAAGAAGGAGGAGGAGGCCTGGCGCGAGAAGGATCCGATCCTGCGCATGCAGCGCTGGCTGATCGACCTGGGCTGGTGGAGCGAGGAGGAAGAGAAGGCCCTTCAGGAGAGCCTGCGCCGCGAGGTACTGGAGACCATGAAGCGTGCCGAGAAGCGTCCGCCGCCGCCCCTGGACAGCCTGGTGACCGATGTCTATGCGGATGTCACCCCGGAGCTGCAGCGCCAGCTCGACGCCTTGAAGACCCATATCCGCCAGTACCCGGAGGCCTACCCGAAGGGGGCGCGCTCCCTGGATCCGGACGTGCGCGCCGGTGATGACGTTGCGGCCAAGGGAGGGGAGTGAGATGCCGACCATGAACATGCTGCAGGCCATCAACAACGCCCTGGACATCGCCATGGGCGAGGACGACAAGGTACTCTGCTTCGGCGAGGATGTGGGCAGCTTCGGCGGCGTCTTCCGTGCCACCAGCCATCTGCAGGAGAAGTACGGCCGCGCGCGCTGCTTCAATACGCCGCTGGTGGAGCAGGGCATCATCGGCTTCGCCAACGGCCTGGCCGCCCAGGGCTCGGTGCCGGTGGCGGAGATCCAGTTCGCCGACTATATCTTTCCGGCCTTCGACCAGATCGTCAACGAGACGGCCAAGTTCCGCTATCGCTCCGGCGATCTCTTCAACGTCGGCGGCCTGACCATCCGGGCCCCCTACGGCGGCGGCATCGCCGGCGGCCACTACCACTCCCAGTCGCCGGAGGCCTACTTCACGCATACGCCCGGCCTCAAGATCGTCGTGCCCCGCGACCCCTACCAGGCCAAGGGCCTGTTGCTGGCCTCCATCCGCGACCCCGACCCGGTGATCTTCTTCGAGCCCAAGCGCCTCTACCGGGCTGCGGTCGGCGAGGTGCCGGAGGAGGACTACCAGCTGCCCATCGGCGAGGCCGAGGTGACCAAGGAGGGCACCGACGTGACCCTGGTGGGCTGGGGGGCCCAGATGGAGGTGATCGACCGCGCCGTGGAGCTGGCCGAGAAGGACGGCATCTCCTGTGAGGTGATCGACCTGCGCACCCTGCTGCCCTGGGACCAGGACAGCGTCGCCGAGTCGGTGTTGAAGACCGGCCGGCTGGTGGTCACCCATGAGGCGCCGCGCACCGGGGGCTTCGCCGGCGAGATCGCCGCGGCCATCCAGGAGCGCTGCTTCCTGTACCTGGAATCCCCCATTGCCCGGGTGACCGGCCTGGATACCCCCTTCCCGCTGACGCTGGAGAAGGAGTACCTGCCGGATCACCTGAAGATCGTCGAGGCCATCCGCGCCAGTGTGAATTTCTGACGACCGGGTTCAGGACAGGAGAGACAAGATGACAGAGTTCAAGCTGCCCGATATCGGCGAAGGTATCGTGGAGTGCGAGGTAGTGGAGTGGCGCATCAAGGAGGGTGACGTCATCGAGGAGGACCAGCCGGTGGTCGAGGTGATGACCGACAAGGCGCTGGTCGAGATCACCGCGCCGGAGGCGGGGCGGGTCACCCGGCTTCATGTGCCCAAGGGCGAGATCGCCAGGGTGCATGCGCCGCTCTTTGCCTATGAGGCCGAGGGCGAGACGTCCGACGAGTCCGACACGTCTCATGGCGGCTCTGGCGATGAGGCAGGCAGGGAGTCCAGGGGCACCGAGGGGGCTCAGGCGGCACCGCCATCGAGTGGGGCCAGCAAGGATTTCATCCTGCCGGACCTCGGCGAGGGGATCGTCGAATGCGAGGTGGTGGAGTGGCGCATCAAGGAGGGTGACACCATCGAGGAGGACCAGCCGGTCGTGGACGTGATGACCGACAAGGCCATGATGGAGATCACCGCCCCCGAGGCGGGGCGGGTCACCCGGCTTCACGTGCCCAAGGGCGAGATCGCCCGCGTCCATGCCCCGCTGTTCGCCTATGCCCCGGAGCACGTCGAGGAGACGGACGAGACCGCCACGGCCGCGCCTGCACCCTCCGAGGCGGCAGCGCCCGCGGCCTCCGCCGCGACATCGAGGGCCGAGACCCCGCCGGCCGGTGGGCTGGGGCCCCACGGGCGGATCCCGGCGAGTCCGGCGGTGCGGCGCCTGCTGCGCGAGCATGGCCTGCGCCTCGAGCAGGTCCCGGGGTCCGGCAAGCAGGGGCGGGTGCTGAAGGAAGATATTCAGGCCTTCCTGGAGCGCGACGGCACGAGCGCCGCGGAGCCGGCGCCTGCCGGGGAAGCGACACCCTCGGCGCGGCCATCGACCGGCGAGGCGGAGGTTCGCGTCGAGCCCCTGCGCGGCGTTCGGGCCGCCATGGCCCGCCAGATGGTGGCCGCGGCCTCGACGATCCCGCACTTCCAGTACGGCGAGGAGCTCGATGTCACCGAGCTGCTGGCGCTGCGCGAGCGCCTCAAGCCCGAGGCCCAGGCCCGTGAGGCGCGCCTGACGCTGATGCCCTTCTTCATGAAGGCCATGGCGCTGGCGATCCGCGACTTCCCGATCCTCAACAGCCGCCTCAACGAGGCAGGTGACGAGATCCACTATCTGCCGTCCTGTAACATCGGCATGGCCGTGGACGGCAAGGCGGGGCTGATGGTGCCCAACGTCAAGGGGGTGGAGCGGCTGACCCTGCTGGAGATCGCCGGCGAGATCCAGCGGCTGACCCATGAGGCCCGCGAGGGCCGGGTGGCGGCAGCCGACCTGAAGGGCGGGACCATCAGCATCTCCAACATCGGTGCACTGGGCGGGACCTATGCGGCGCCGATCATCAATGCCCCGGAGGTGGCCATCGTCGCCATCGGCAAGACCCAGTGGCTGCCGCGCTTCGATGAGCAGGACAGGGTGGTCAAGCGGGCGATCATGACCGTCACCTGGGCGGGGGATCACCGCCTGATCGATGGCGGCACCATTGCCCGCTTCTGCAACGCCTGGAAGGGCTATCTCGAAGCGCCGGAGACGATGCTCCTGCATCTCGGCTGATCCCATGACCCAGGCGTCCCTGCAGCAGTTCTACATCCCGGAAGAGCAGTCGATCTACCTGCTCAGCCACGATGACGCCCGCAAGCTCAAGGCGTGGGTGGCGCTGTGCCAGGCCCAGCTGGAACAGCTGGGCTACCGGAACATCGAACTGATCGGCAAGGGCGCCTACGGCTTCGTCTTCGCCGGGCTTACCGGGGTCGGCGAGCAGTACGTCTTCAAGTTCACCCGCGTCAACCTGCCCCAGCACCTCCAGGACCGCCTGGAGGAGGAGGCCTTCATGCTGGAGCAGGTCGACCATCCGCGGGTGCCCAAGCTGATCGTCTTCCAGCGGGTGCGCAGCCAGTCGATCCTGGTGATGCAGCGCGCCCCGGGCTTCAACATGGAGGAGGTCTCGTTGCGCGCGGGGCGGCTCTCGCCACGCCTGGTGGTGCGCATCGCCGACCAGCTGGCCGATATCCTGCGCACCCTGCGCCGCGAGAGCGGGCCGGCCGGCAGGCCGGTGGTGCATGGCGACATCAAGCCCTCCAACCTGGTCTTCGACGATACCCACGAGACCATCGCGCTGATCGACTGGGGCTCCTCGGTGTTCGCCCAGCTCGACGCCAGCCTGCAGTTCGTGGCGACCAACGTCATGGAGCTGATGTCGGACAACCTGCAACAGACAAACGCCCGGCTGGGGGATGTCTACTTCATCGGCGAGGAGCAGCTCAACGGGGCGCTGTCATCGCCGCGCTTCGACGAGCAGGGCGCGGCGGCCACCCTCTACGCCCTGGCCTCGGCCCAGTCCTGTCGCTTCGGCCACCGTGCCATCCCCGCCACCTCCCTGGGGTTGCCCATGGAGTTCGCGCGCATGCTCGATGGCATGCTCGATCCCGACCCGCGCACCCGCATGCGCGCCGGCGACCACTTCATCCGCGAGATGCCGAGGCTTGGCCGCCTGGTGATGCTCGACCTGCCCACGCCCCAGGAGCCCCCCCTGGTGCCGGTATGGAGTCGCCCGGCCGGTCGCGAGATCGACACCGTGGTCTACAGCTCGCGCAAGTCCTTCCTGCGCGAGGAGGGCGGGCGCGAGACCCTCAACGACGTCAACGACGTCCAGCTCGATCGCTACTACAAGAACTTCATGCAGAACATGGGCGAGACCGAGAAGGCCTTCCTGGCGGCGGTGAGCCGGCTCGGCAAGTACCCGGTGGTGGGCGGGCTGGCGGTGCGCTGGGAGGCCGAAGGGGTCTATATCGACACCTCGCTCAACCTGCACGACCCGGCCCTGAAGCAGGCCTTCATCGCCGCGGTCAACAACATGGTGACCCTGGCCCGGGCGATCCACCGTCGTGGCATCTTCAAGAGCTGCCTGTTCAATGCCCGCGACACCCTGCACCTGGACCGGGAGAGCGTGGATCAGCCCTTCGAGATCCTGCCGGGGATGCGGCTGCACTACGAGGTCAGCGCCGTGCCCGAGCTGGAGGACCGTTCGCGCCTGCACAGCTACTTCGAGGATGGTCCGGACCCGGAGGAGTTCCTGGTCCTGCCCGAGGCGATCATCGCCTCGCTGGAGGCCCTCAACGAGATCCACCACACGGGGATGATCATCTTCGAGGCGCTGCCCCAGCACCTCAAGATCCACAGCCACTACCGGCTGCTCGATCCCTCCCGGGAGGCGGAGTTCCGGCGCCGCCTGGATGACATCCTCGAGGCGGTGGGGCTGATCGAGGGGCTCGGGGTGTCGGGCTTCATGAAGATGCCCTACAAGGACACGCGCTTCTTCGCCCATATCGAGCGCCAGCCCGAACGCTTCTATCCGCGCAATCCTCGGCAGGTGGCCGAGCTGTCGGCGATCCGGGAGAGCGAGTAGACTCTCCGGTCTGGTCCGACAGGGAGGTCGATCGTCATCCATGCTCCAGCTGATGCTGATCAAGCTGCTGGCGACTGCCGGCATCGTCATTCTCGTGGCGCTCTCGGTGGGCCGCATGGGGCCGCGGCTGGGCGGCATACTCGCCGGCACGCCGGTGATCCTCGGTCCTGGCTACTTCTTCATGCTGCGCGAGCAACCGGCGGGCTTCGTGCAGGACGCCGTGCTTTCCACCCTGCACGCCCTGGTGGCGACCCTGCTGTTCACGGTGTGCTTCGTGCTGACCGCGGCGCGACTCTCGGCCCTGCACAGCCTGACGCTTGCCAGCCTGCTCTGGGTGCCCGGCGCGTTGCTGTTCACGCAGCTGCCGGGAGGCCTGCTCGCTGCCCTTGCCGCCTACCTGGCGGTGCTGCTGGTCGCAGAGGGCGTCAATCGCTGGCAGCGACTGGGGCAGCCGGTGGTGGTGGCAAGCTCGGGCTGGCTCGACCTGCTGCTGCGCGGGCTGCTGGCGGGGGCGGTGGTGAGCCTCGCGACCACCCTGGCGGCGAGGTCAGGCCCCGAGCTGTCCGGTGTCATTCTGGGGTTTCCGGTCGGTATCCTGACCATCGCCTGGGCGCTGCACGAGCGCTATGGGGCCGAGGTGGCACGCATGACCGTCAGCATGACCCAGCGCGGCATGCTGAGCCTGCTTGCCTTCTGCGCCGTGAGCTATCTCGGCGTGGGCCACCTGCCGGGCATGCTGGTCTTCGCCCTGTCCCTGGCGGCGTCGATGGCGACGAGCTTCCTGCTGTTCATGTTCAGCCTGTGGCGGGCCCGCCGGCTTTACCCGCGCGCGTCTGCCTAGCCCGGGAGCCCCATCCGGCTAGAGCGAGGCGGCGGATCGGGCGGCCTGGTCATAGAGCCCGGACATCGCCCGCAGCAGCCCCGCCAGGCGACTCATCTCCTCGCGCTCGATGCCCATGGAGGAGAGCGAGTCGACCAGGCAGGCCTCGCGGATCTCGGCATAGCGGCTGCAGGCCTCACGCCCCTCGTCGGTGGTGCGAAAGAAGGTCTCCTTGCCCTGCTTCTCGCCGGCCACCAGCCCCAGGCGGCCCAGCTTCTTCAGCGCATAGGTCACCGTGTGGGTGTCCTCGACGTTGAGCACCAGGCAGATGTCCGCCTGGCGCTTGGCGCGCTCCCGATGGTTGACGCTGTGCAGCACCAGCACGTCCAGGGCGCCGAGCTCCGGATAGCCGCTGGCCGTCATGCAGCGCACCATCCAGCGGTCGAAGGCATGGCCGGCGATGATCAGCCCGAACTCGAACTCCGAGAGTTCCTGGCTGCTGCGCGACAGGTGCTCCGAGGAGACGATGGGGCCGCGAGGTGTCCTTGCGCTTGTCACGTGGTGCTCCTTGTCCCTGGTTTGCTTGCTCAGTTGCCCATGGCCTGTGGCAGCCAGGTGACGATGCCGGGGAAGAGGCTGATCAGCACCACGCCGAGCATCATCAGGAAGAAGAACGGCATGGCCGCCCAGGCGATCGACAGGATATTGCGCCCCGTCATGCCCTGCAGCACGAAGAGGTTGAAGCCGACCGGCGGGGTGATCTGCGACATCTCCACCACGATCACCAGAAAGATGCCGAACCAGATCAGGTCGATACCGGCGGCCTCGACCATGGGCAGCATGATGGAGGTGGTCAGTACCACCACCGAGATGCCGTCCAGGAAGCAGCCCAGCAGGATGAACAGGACCGTGAGCGCCGCGAGCAGCATGAAGGGGGACAGCCCCAGGGTGCCGATCCAGGCGGCGAGCTCGCGGGGCAGCCCCGTGAAGCCCATGGCCGCCGTGAGGAAGGCGGCACCCGCCAGGATGAAGGCGATCATGGTCGAGGTGCGCACCGCCCCGAGCAGGGCGTCGCGGAACACCGTGCCGTCCATGGAGCCCTGGGTGCTGGCCAGCAGCAGCGAGAGCACGACACCCACGGCGGCCGCCTCGGTGGGGGAGGCCAGGCCGGCATAGATCGAGCCGATGACGCCGACGATCAGCGCCAGCAGGGGAATCAGGCGGCGTGCCCGGCGCAGTTTCTCGCCCAGCGGCAGGCCGGTCTCGGCGGGCGGTATCTTGTCCGGGAAGCGCCAGGCCCAGAGCATCAGGTAGCCGGCGAACAGCGAGATCAGCAGCAGGCCGGGGAAGATACCGGCCATGAAGAGGCGCGCGATGGACTGGTCGGTGGCCACGCCGTAGACGATCAGGATGATCGAGGGCGGAATCAGCAGGCCGAGGGTCGCCGAGCCGGCCAGGGTGCCGATGACCAGCCCCTCGTCATAGCCGCGGCGGGTGAGCTCGGGGATGGTCATCCTGCCCATGGTGGCGCAGGTGGCCGCCGAGGAGCCGGAGACGGCGGCGAACAGGCCGCACCCCACCACGTTGGTGTGCAGCAGGCGCCCCGGGATGCGCTGCATCCAGGGCGAGAGGCCGGTGAACATGTCGTCGGCGAGCCGCGAGCGGAAGAGGATCTCGCCCATCCAGATGAACATCGGCAGGGCGGTGAGCTCCCAGCTGTAGCTCCCGCCCCAGATATTGGAGGCCAGCACGTCGCCGGTGGGCACCGAGGTGAACTGCGAGAGCCCCAGCCAGCCCAGCGCCAGCAGGGAGAAGGCCACCCAGACGCCGCTGCCCAGCAGCAGCAGCAGGGTGGCGAAGAGAACCGTCATCATCACGAGCATGGTATGTCTCCCGGGCTCATTCCTGGCCGCTGTCGTCGATGGTGAAGCTGGAGGGCCGGGTCACGGCGGTCACCAGGGTGGCCAGCCAGGCCTCGGCCAGGGCCAGGCAGAACAGCACCACGCCGCTCAGCATGGCCGACTGGGGAATCCACAGCGGGATGCTCAGCAGGCCGTAGGAGGTCTCGTTGAAGGCGATGCTGTCGTCCAGCAGCCAGTAGAGGTACCAGCCGAGATAGAGGCTGAGCACCAGGGCAATGCTCAGGCAGAAGAGCTCGACGAAGGCGCGAGGCGCGGCGGGGAGCCGTCCGATCAGCAGCGTCACGCGGATATGCCCCCCATGCACGAAGGTGTAGGCGAGCCCCAGGAAGCTGGCACCGACCAGCAGGAAGCCGGAGATTTCCGAGAGGCCGGGAATCGCCAGGCCGATGCGGTCGCCGCCGATCCCGGTGGCAATGCGATCGATGATGCGCCCGAGGATCTGGGCGGTGATCAGCGCGCAGATCAGGCAGAGGCAGAGGGCGGCCAGGTAGCCGCCCAGGTGGTAGAGCGGTCGCAGACGGTAGGTCATGGCGGAAACCGGAAGCAGGGCCGGAGCGTGGGGCGCCTTTGGACTTGGGCGGTCTCGCAGTGCATTAGCGCCAAGTCGCACAGGCACCCAGGCTCCGGCGGGTGGCGGGTTCAGTCGCGGGCGGCCTCGTAGGCCTCGAGGATGGCGGCGCCCTGGTCACCGGCGCGGCCGGCCCACTCCTCGGTCATGGTCTCGCCGACCTCCTGGAGCAGTTCGGCGAGTTCCGGGGTCGGTTCGCTGACCTCGATGCCATTCTCCTCGAGCACCGCGAGGGCATCGTCGGTCTCCTGACGGCTCATCGCCCACCCGCGCGTCTCGGCCTCGGCGGCCGCGTCCAGGACCGCCTGCTGGGTGGCCTCGTCGAGGCGCGAGAAGGCCTTCTCGCTGACGATCACCATGTTCTTGGGCAGCCACAGCTGGGCGTGGTTGAAGTGGCTCAGGTAGTCCCAGGCCTTGGTGTCGGCGCCGGTGGCCGGCGAGGTGATCATGGCGTCGACGCGGCCGGTGCTGAAGGCGGTGGGGATGTCCGGCACCTCGACCTGGGTCGGCACGGCGCCGACCAGCTGGGCGATCCGCTCGCTGGCGGTGTTGTAGGCGCGCATGCTGAGGTTCTTGAGGTCGTCGCCGGACTCGATGGCCTGGTTGGTGTAGATCCCCTGGGGCGGCCAGGGGACGGCGAAGAGCAGGCGCAGCTGCTGTTCGGCGAGCTCCTCGGCGATCACCTCGCGGGAGGCCTCCCACAGGGCCTGGGCATCCTCGTAGCTGGAGGCCAGGTAGGGCACCGAGTCGACCTCGAAGATCGCGTTCTCGTTGGCCAGGCGGGACATGATCAGCTCGCCGATGGGCACGATGCCGCGACGCACCGAGTTCTTGATCTCGGCATGGCCGATCAGCGAGCCGTTGGAGTGCACGGTGATGTCCAGTTCGCCATCGGTGGCCTCGCGCACGTCGTCCGCGAACTCCCGGATGTTGACGGTATGGAAGGTCATGTCGCCATAGGGCGTGGGCATGTCCCATTCGGTGGCGGCCTGGGCGGTGCCGCCCAGGGTGGCTAGGCTGAGACCGATGGCGGCAGCCGAGGTCAAAGGTACAAGGGGGAAGCGGGCAGTCATGTGCGGTTCCTCGAGTCGGGTTCTTGTTGTCGCTGCGGGTCGTCGGACAGCGGGCCGTCAAGAATGAGTCTAGCGAGTGTTCGCGAGGAAGGTTAAGCGGCCGGTCGACGCCTGGTCAACGATGTGTAGACTAAAGATCGATGTCTTGTCGATAAAACGTTGATAAATTCTCTTCAATGCGTAACCCGAAGGAGGTGAATGATGAAGACCCTGCTGCTCAATGCCGACATGGGCGAGAGCTTCGGTCCCTGGGTCATGGGGCTGGACCACGAGGTGATGCCCCACGTGGACCTGGCCAACGTGGCCTGTGGTTTCCACGCCTCCGACCCGGACGTGATCCGCATGACCGTGCGTCTGGCCAAGCGCCATGGCGTTACCGTTGGGGCGCATCCCGCCTATCCGGACATGGTCGGCTTCGGGCGCCGCTCGATGGCCTGTTCGGCCGAGGAGGTCGAGAACCTGGTGCTCTATCAGGTCGGTGCCCTGGCCGGGGTCTGCCGGGCCGAGGGCCTGGAGGTCGGTTACGTCAAGCCCCACGGTGCCCTCTACAACGACATGATGCGCGACCCGGAGATCCTCGATGCCGTGATGCGTGCGCTGGTGGCCTATGACGTCCGCCTGCCGCTGATGGTGATGGCTACCCGGGACACCAGCGCGCCCCGGGAACTGGCCGAGCGGCATGGCGTGACCCTGTGGTTCGAGGCCTTTGCCGATCGCGCCTACGATGCCGAGGGACGGCTGGTCTCCCGTCGAGAGCTGGGGGCCGTGCACCACGACCCCGAGGTGATCGTCGACCAGGCGCAGCGCATCGCCCGTGGCGAGCCGCTCACGGCCAGCGACGGCAGCGACCTCGTGCTGGCCGCCGATACCCTCTGCGTGCATGGCGACAATCCCGAGTCGATCGCCGCCATCAAGGCGATCCGCGAGGCGCTCGACGGCCTGGTGAGCGCCTCATGAGCGATACGTTTCCGCCGGGACTGCCACGCCTCGAGTCCGCCGGGCTGGATGGCTGGATCGTGCGGCTGTTCGATGCTATCGACGAGGCCAACATGCCCTGGCTGACCGCCCTGGTGAGGGGGTGCGAGACGGCCTTCGGCGACCACCTGGTCGACCTGGTGCCGTCCTATACCACCCTGCTGGTGGTCTTCGACCCGCTGCGATGCTCGCCCGACGAGGCCAGGCGACGCCTGGTCGAGATCCTGGAGCGGCTACAGCCCGACGAGGAGGTGGCGGACGCACCGGTGAAGGAGCTGCCGGTCTGGTATGACGCCTCCGTGGGGCCCGAACTGTCGCGCCTGGCCGAGCTGGCCGGCATGAGCCTCGAGGAGGTGGTGGCCTGTCACAGCGAGCGCAGCTACCGGGTCTTCGCCCTGGGCTTCGCGCCCGGCTTCGCCTTCATGGGCAGCGTCGATGCCAGGCTCGAGGCACCACGGCTGGAGACTCCGCGGCGGCGCGTGCCGGCGGGCAGCGTGGCCGTGGCCGGGCGCCAGACTGCGGCCTATCCCGCAATCACGCCGGGCGGCTGGAATCTCATCGGCCGGACCCCGGCGGTCCTTTTCGATCGGGATCGGGAGGGCTTCAGCCTGCTCCAGGTGGGCGACCGGGTTCGCTTCGTGCCCATCGAACGTGCCGAGTTCGAGCGCCTGGGGGGCGATACCCGACCGATGGAGGAGGGGAGATGACGCAGGCGATTGCCGGACTGAGCGTGTCCCGTGCCGGCCCCCTGGCGCTACTCCAGGATGCCGGGCGCTTCGGCGTGCGGCGGCTGGGGGTGACCCAGGGCGGGCCGGTAGACCTGCATGGCTGGGCCTGGGCCAACCATCTCGTGGGCAACGCCTGGGGAACCCCGGCCCTGGAGGTGACCTTCGGCGGCCTCGAGCTCGTGGCCGAACGGGACCTGGTGCTGGCCGTGGCGGGGGCGGACCTCTCCGCGACCCTGGATGGCGAGCCGCTCGCCGGCTGGCGCTCGTTCACCGCGAAGGCGGGCCAGCGGCTCGCCTTCGCGGCACCCGCCAATGGCCTGAGGGCCTACCTGGCGGTGGCCGGTGGCTTCGCGGCGGCGCCGGTGCTGGGCAGCGTGGCCTGTGTGGTGCGCGAGGGGCTGGGCGGCCATGATGGCCAGGGTCACCGGCTGGCCGAGGGCGACACCCTGCGGGTCACGCCGCGGCGTGCCGCTGTCGGCCGCGAGGCTCCCCGGGAGGTGCCATGCGACTATCGCCGGCCGGCCGAGCTGGCGCTGCTGCCGGGCGCCCAGGTAGGCGAGTTCAGCGGGGAGAGTCTCTTCCAGGCGTTCAATGCATCCTGGCGGGTGGATGATCGCGCCGATCGCATGGGCGTGCGCCTGACGGGCCCCCGGCTCGATTGCCGGATGGCCAGCATGATCTCCGAGGGGATCGGCCTGGGCGCGGTGCAGGTGCCGCCGGACGGCCAGCCCATTGCCCTGCTCAATGACCGCCAGACCATCGGCGGCTACCCCCGGCTCGGAGCGCTCACGCCGCTGGCCTGCTCACGGCTGGCCCAGTGCCTGCCGGGGCAGGAGGTACGACTGAGGGCGGTGGCGACCGAGCAGGCCCTGGCGGCCTACCGAGACTTTCGCGCCATTTTCGACTGAGTCGCGATCAGGCGCCCAGGCCGCTCTCGCGCAGCAGCTGGTCGATGCTGCGCTCGACGCGGGGCGCCTCGCCCTCGATGAGCAGCTGGGTCTCCAGGTCGGCCAGGCCATCCTGCACCAGGCGCTCGATCAGATCGGCCTTGGCGATGCCGGTGTGGTGGCTGGCACGCTCCAGGCGGGTTTCCAGGTCGCGGGGGAATCTCAGCAGGTGGGGCATGGTCTCTCTCCTGGGACTGGCGCCGGATCCCCGGGCGCATGGAATGTATCCTGAGTGTAACATTGGCATCTCGTCCGGTGATGCCTGTCGGGAAGTTTCATGCCTGGTGATGACGTCGGCATGACATCGCTCAGCCCGCCTGGGCGGGGGCGGACTCAGGCCAGCCCTCGCCGGCGCATGACCTCGGTGATGATGGGAACCGGCGTCATCAGGTGTTCGCGCATCATCTCGGCGGCGCGCGGGGCGTCGCGGGAGAGGATGACCTCCACCAGGGCAGCATGCTCGCGCCGCTTGCGCTCCAGGGCCTCGGCGGAGAAGACCGTCTCGCGCAGCCAGAGATGGCGATAGCGCTCCACCTGGTCGAACAGGCTATCGCGGACCTTGAGCAGGTGGGGGGAGTTGCAGCCGGCGGCGATGGCGGTATGGAAGGCCTTGTGGCGGGTGTCCCAGACGTCGAGCAGTTCCTCGGAGCTGTTGACCTCCGTCACCTTGGCCAGCGTATGGGCCTTGGCCAGGATGTCGGCCTCCCAGTCGTCGCCCCCGCGCTGGATGGCGAGTTCCAGGATGAGCCCCTCGAGCTGGGCCCGGGCGTCATAGAGGTCGGCGAGCTCCGACAGCGACATGGGCGCCACCCGATAGCCACGCTGGCTGATGGCCACCACCAGGCTCTCGGCCACCAGCTGCGAGAGCGCCTCGCGCAGGGGACCGATGCCCAGCCCGTAGCGCTCCTTGAGACCGCTCATCAGCAGCTTCTCGCCGGGCGTGAAGACGCCGCGGATGATGTCGCGTTTCAGCCAGTGGTAGGCACTGACGCCCAGGTTCTGTTTCGAGGTGGTGTCCATGGCGCGCTGTCGTTCCGGATGTGGTGCCATCATACCCAATCATCGCCACTGCGGTGAATCGTGTCGTGGCTCATCGAAAAATGGAAACATCCAGGGATGATGGATATTCTGCGGTCACATGCCCGTCATCCCGAGGTGAGCCTTGTACGACTTCATCATCATCGGCGGGGGTATCCTCGGCATGTCCACCGCCATGCAGCTCAGCGAGACCTTTCCCGACCGCCGCATCCTGCTGCTCGAGAAGGAGTCGGGCGCGGCCTTCCACCAGAGCGGCCGCAACAGCGGCGTCATCCATGCCGGGGTCTACTACGCCCCCGGCAGCCTCAAGGCGCGCTTCTGCCGCGAGGGCAACCGGGCCACCCGGGCGTTCTGCGAGGCCCACGACATCGAGACCCGCACCTGCGGCAAGCTGCTGGTGGCCACCAACGACCTGGAGCTTCAGCGCATGCAGGGGCTCTGGGAGCGCACCGGCGCGAATGGTCTCGAGCGCGAGTGGCTCTCCGTCGAGGCACTTGGCGAGCGGGAGCCGTCGATCAGCGGTGTCGGCGCGCTCTTCGTGCCCTCCAGCGGCATCGTCGACTATGCCCGCGTCACCCGGGCCATGGCCGAGGAGTTCGAGCAGCGTGGCGGGATGCTCCGTTTCGAACAGGAGGTCACAGGGATCGACGAGCGCCCCGGCGAGGTGGTGGTCAGGACCCGCAATGACGAATTCTCTTCCCGCTACCTGATCTCCTGCGCGGGGCTGATGTCTGACCGCGTCGTGAGGATGCTGGGGCGCAATCCCGGCTTCATCATCTGTCCCTTCCGCGGCGAGTACTTCCGCCTGCCGGAGACGCGCGACGGCATCGTCAGCCACCTGGTCTACCCCATCCCCGATCCGGCCACGCCCTTCCTCGGCGTGCACCTGACGCCGCTGATAGACGGCGGCGTGACCCTCGGCCCCAATGCCGTGCTGGCGCTGGCCCGCGAGGGGTATCGCAAGTCGGACGTCTCGCTGCCGGACCTGGCAAGGCTCTTCACCCATCCGGGGGTATGGCGGATGCTGGCCCATAACGTGCGCCCGGGGATCGAGGAGCTGCGCAACTCCTTCTCCCGTCGCCGCTACCTGGCGCTGGTGCGCCGCTACTGTCCCGAGTTGACCCTCGATGACCTCCAGCCCTGGCCTGCCGGCGTGCGTGCCCAGGCGGTCTCCCGCGATGGGCGGCTGATTGATGACTTCCTGTTCGTCAACACCCGGCGCACCGTCAACGTCTGCAATGCGCCGTCGCCGGCGGCCACCTCGGCACTGCCCATCGGGCGCTACATCGTCGACAAGGTAAAGGAGCAGGTGGAGGCCGGCTGAGGGCGCGGCCGTCAGCCCGTCCCGGAGGGACGGCTGAGCTCGACCCAGGCCGCGTAGGTGCTGAGGAAGACCCGTCCGGTCAGGTCGTCGAGGAAGTCGCTGTGCTTGAGGCGGTCCATCACCGGTCCCTTGACCTCGGCCAGGTGCAGGGTGACACCGGAGTCCTCGAGCCGGGCGTTGATGGCATCGAGGCTCTCCAGCGCCGAGGCGTCGATCAGGTTGACCGCCGAGCAGATCAGCACCACGTGCTCGAGTTCCGGGCGGCTTGCCACCAGCGCATAGACGGTGTCCTCGAGGTAGCGGGCGTTGGCGAAGTAGAGGCTCTCGTCGACGCGCAGCATGGCCAGGTGGCTGACGGTCTCGGTCTCGTGGCGCTGGATGCTGCGGAAATGCTCTGTGCCCTCGATGCGACCCACCAGGGCGCTGTGGGGACGGCTGGTGCGGTAGAGGAAGAGGGCGATGGAGAGCAGTACGCCCGAGATGATGCCGGCCTCGACCCCCTCCACCAGGGTCAGCGCGATGGTCACGGCCATGGCCGAGAAGTCGCTGCGCGAGTAGCGCCAGGTCTGGCGCACCAGGGGGATATCCACCAGGGTCAGGATGGAGACGGTGATGGTGGCCGCCAGGGTGGCGATGGGCAGGTGCTGCAGCAGCGGAGTCAGCGCCAGGGTCGCCGCGCCGATGCCCAGCGCCGCGAAGAGCCCGGCCATGGGCGTGCGGGCCCCGGATTCGAAGTTGATCACCGTGCGCGACAGCCCCCCGGTGACCGGCATCCCCCCGGAGAAGGCCGCGGCGAGGTTGGCGCCGCCCAGGCCCACCAGCTCCTGGTTGGGGGAGATCCGTTCGCGACGCTTGGCGGCCAGCATCTGGGCCATGGAAATCGATTCGACGAAGCCCACCACGCTGATCAGCAGGGCGGGAATCAGCAGGGCGCGCCACAGCGGCAGGTCCAGCGGCGGCAGGCTCAGGGGCGGCAGTCCTCCGGGAATGGCACCGACCACCGCCACGCCCCACTCCTCGAGCCCCAGCCACCAGCTGAGCAGGGTCGTCACCACCACCGCGATCACCGGGCCGGCCCGGGCCAGCAGGGAGGCGAGCCCCTTCGGCAGCCTCAGGGCCCGCAGCATCTTTTCCCCGTGGCGTCGCATCCCGACCAGGAAGGCCAGGCAGCCCAGGCCGAGCAGCAGGGTCGGCCAGTGGGTCTGCCCCAGCTCGGCGCCTAGGCTCATCAGCAGGTCCAGCGCCGTGAAGCCGCTCGCCTGGATGCCCAGCAGATGGGCCGCCTGGCTGGCGGCGATCAGCACCGCCGAGGCGGAGAGGAACCCGGCGATCACCGGATGGCTCAGGAAGTTGGCGAAGAAGCCCAGGCGCAGCAGGCCCATGGCCGTGAGCATCAGTCCGGAAAGTAGCGAGAGGACCAGGGCCGCCTGCAGATAGGCCGGGCTGCCGGGAGTGGCCACCCCCGAGAGGGCCGCGCCGCTCATCAGCGCGATGATCGCCACCGGGCCGATGGCCAGGGTGCGGCTGGTGCCGAGCAGGGCGTAGGCGATGGCTGGCAGGATGCTGGCATAGAGGCCGACCACCGCCGGCAGGCCGGCGAGTAGGGCATAGGCCAGCGACTGGGGAATCACCATCACGGTGACGATCACCCCGGCCAGCAGGTCGGCACCGGCCAGTCGGCGGGTGTAGTGGGGCAGCCAGGTGAGGATCGGCAGGTAGCGCTTGAGCATCCTTACTCGCCATGTCGGTGGCAGGGTCGACGGGAGCGGACCCGAGGCATGGCTACCAGACTAAACGATATTGGTCGCCGGGTTCAGGGTTGGTTAGCATCGGGTAAAACAGTGGATACCCCAAGACAACGCAGAAGGACACGCCATGAAGCCCGAGACCCTCGCCCTGCACCACGGCTATGCCCCCGATGACCAGCACGCCGTGGCGGTGCCCATCCACCAGACCACCTCGTTCTCGTTCGACAGCGCCCAGCATGCCGCGGACCTCTTCGACCTGAAGGTCGAGGGCAACATCTACTCGCGGATCATGAACCCCACCTGTGCGGTGCTCGAGCAGCGCGTGGCGGCCCTGGAGGGCGGCATCGCCGGGCTGGCCGTGGCGTCGGGCATGGCGGCCATCACCTACGCCATCCAGACCATCGCCGAGGCCGGGGACAATATCGTCTCCATCAGCGAGCTTTACGGCGGCACCTACAATCTCTTCGCCCACACCCTGCCGCGCCAGGGGATCGAGGTGCGCTTCGCCGACAAGGACGACATCGCCGGCCTCGAGTCGCTGATCGACGCCCGCACCAAGGCGGTGTTCTGCGAGAGCGTCGGCAACCCCTCCGGCAGCGTGGTGGACATGGTGGCCCTGGTCGAGGCGGCCCATCGCCACGGCGTGCCGGTGATCGTCGACAACACCGTGCCGACCCCCTTCCTGTGGCGGCCCATCGAGCACGGCGCCGACATCGTCATCCACTCGGCCACCAAGTATATCGGCGGCCATGGCACCACCGTGGGCGGGGTGATCGTCGACTCTGGCCGCTTCCCCTGGGCCGAGCACCCCGACCGCTTCCCCCTGCTCAACGAGCCGGACGTCTCCTACCACGGCGTCTGCTACACCCGCGACCTGGGCGAGGCCGCCTTCATCGGCCGGGCCCGGGTCGTGCCGCTGCGCAACATGGGGGCGGCACTCTCCGCCCAGGCGGCCTGGAACCTGCTCCAGGGGCTCGAGACCCTGTCGCTGCGCATCGAGCGCGTCTGCGACAACGCCCTCAAGGTGGCCGAGTACCTCGAGGGGCACCCCGCGGTGACCTGGGTGCAGTATGCCGGCCTGCCGAGCCACAAGGATCACGGCCTGGCGCAGCGCTACATGGGCGGGCGTGCCTCGGGCATCCTCAGCTTCGGCATCCAGGGCGGTCGCGAGGCCGGGGCGCGCTTCTATGACGCGCTGGGCATGATCCTGCGCCTGGTCAATATCGGCGACGCCAAGACCTGTTCGTCGATCCCGGCCGCCACCACCCACCGCCAGCTCAACGACGAGGAGCTCAAGGCCGCCGGCGTGAGGCCCGACATGGTGCGCCTCTCCATCGGCATCGAGCATGTCGACGACATCCTCGCCGACCTGGAGCAGGCCCTGTCCGCCAGCCAGGCCTGATTCGGTATCGGACAGTCGCCTCTCCCCCGTGCCGCGCTGCTCGAGGTCGAACGCCGTGAAGGGATGCGACGAGCGGGCAGTGGGGCCCGGAGGCCACCGCTTCCATGACCCTTCAGGTCAGGTCTTGCCAGACGCATCGAATGTCGAGTGCCGGCCGGCGACCAGGCGCAACCAGAGCGTGGCCAGCACCACCAGCAGGATGGCCGGCAGCATGGCCAGGTTGAGGGCCTCCCAGCCGAGGTGGTGCAGCAGTGCCCCCGACATCAGCGATCCCAGGGCCACCAGCGAGAAGATGGTCAGGTCGTTGATGCCCTGCACCTTGCCGCGCTCGACCTCGGAGTGGACCGAGGAGAGCAGGGCGCTACCGCCCACGAACAGAAAGTTCCAGCCGACGCCCAGCAGCACCAGGGCCGCCCAGAAGTGCGCCAGGCTGGCGCCGAGGTTGGTCACCAGCACCGAGCCGGTGAGCAACAGCGTGCCGGTCAGCAGGATGCGCGGCACGCCGAAGCGGGCGATCAGGCTGCCGGTGATGAACGACGGGGCAAACATGCCCAGCACGTGCCACTGCATGATGACGGCGACCTGGCCCATCTCGAAGCCCCGGGCGCGCATGGCCAGGGGCGTGGCGGTCATCACCAGCACCATGATGGCGTAGCCCAGCGACCCGGCCAGTACCGCCACCCGAAAGCTCGGCCGAGCCGCGATGTCCGCCATGGGGCGAGCACTGTCGCCGGGCTGCGCTTCTCCACTGGCAGGCACCCTGAGTTGGCTCAGCAGGCCGATGGCCAGCAGGGCGAGCAGCGCGATCACCAGGTAGGGGCCACCCGAGGGTACGCCAGCGATCAGGTTCCGGGCGGCACTGGCGTTCCAGGGGCCAAGGAAGGCCGCCACCACGCCACCGGCCAGGACGAAGGAGATCGCCCGGGTGCGAAAGGCGGGGCTCGCCACATCCGCGGCGGCGAAGCGGTAGTACATGGCAAACCCCTGGTAGAGACCCAGCAGCAGGTTGCCGACGCAGAACAGCCAGAAGGAGCCCGTGGCGATGCCCGCGAAACTGACCAGCCCGCCACCCACGCCGCCCAGGGTGGCTCCGGTGATGAAGCCACGGCGCCGGCCCATGCGCTTCATGTAGAGGGATGCCGGCAGGGTGGAGACCACGGTGCCCAGCATCATGATGGCAATCGGCAGGGTGGCGAGGCCCGGGTCGGGGCTCAGTTGCTGACCGACCACGCCGCTCAGGGTCATGACGGTGATCGAGGCCACCATGAACAGCACCTGGCTGCTGACCAGGATGGCCACATTGCGTTTTTCCCGACGTGCCGGCTCCATTGGTGCCTCTCTCCTGCAGTGATCGAGATCTTGCTGTCTGGTGCAGATTACCCGTTCCCCGATGCCATGCTCGCTGTCGGTGCCGTTTCCCCCCCTCAGGGCCGCAACTGGCGAAGGAAGCGGTGATCCATTCGCCGTTTCCAGGCCAGGGCCAGGCGACCGCCCCACCAGCGGCGGCCGCGGATGGCGAGCCCCTGGCCGGCGCCCAGGTCGAGGATCGCCAGGGCCAGCCGCTGGGGAACATAGGGTCTCAGGGGACCACCGGCCAGGCGCGCCGCCAGGTTGTCGAGCAGCACAGGGGCCTGGCGGAGGCCGTGGATGCGCAGGCGCGGCAGCGCGTGGTGCAACATGGCCGCACAGTCGCCGGCGGCGAAGATGTCGGGATGGCCGGGGCTCTGCAGGGTCGCCTCCACGGCCAGGCCGCGCCCGGGAATCAGCGGCAGGCCCAGGCGTTCGACCACCTCGGGTGGTGCCAGCCCCGTGGCATGCACGACATGGTCGGCTGGCAGCCATTGCAGGCTGTCCTCGCCCCAGGCGTTGGCCTCGGTGGCGAAGGTCACGCCGCCGGCGGCATGGCCATTGACGTCCAGGCCGAAGCGGACCCGGATCTCGCGGCGCTCGAGCTGGCGCATCAGCCAACGTATGGCCCCCACGGGGGCGCCTTCCAGCAGTCGTTCGCCGCGGCTCACCAGCAGGATCTCGGGGCGGGTGCCATGGCGACGAGCCAGTTCGCGCAGCTGGCAGGCCACCTCCACGCCGCTCGGGCCACCCCCGACGACGACCAGCCGGGGGGTGAGCCCACGGGAGAACTCCTGTTCCAGGCAGCGGCGCAGGGCGAGCAGGCGCGGGATCGGCTTGACCGCCCAGACACGGGGCCCCGGCGTGCGCCGTGGGGGAGAGGGCGTACGCGACCCCAGGTTCAGCGAGAGCAGCGAGAAATCGAGCTCGCGACCGTCCTCCAGCCGGGCGACTCGGGCCTCCGGGTCGAGGTATGCCAGGCGGCCCCTCAGGGCCTGCACGCCGAAGTGGCTCGCCAGGCGGGTCGGGTCCAGGCGATCCTCGGCGGCGGTGTGGTAGGCGCCGAGCATGCCGGTGGCCCGCCCCGAATACCAGAAGCTGCCGGGGTCGACGAGGGTGACCTCGGCGCCCTCGAGACGCTGGCGATGTCGGATCAGGTACAGGTGGGCATGCCCGGCGCCGACCAGCAGCAGGTGGGGTCGTCCGGCGCGAGGAGGTGTGGGAGTCATCCCGCGATGGTAGCGGAAAGGCGCGGGTCAGGCGACACGGGCGCCCGGCTTGACAGGCCGCGGCGCCCGGGGCGGGTCAACGCGATGAGGGCGCCGGCGTGCTCGCCTCCCGGGGACGCGACTGCCAGGCCGACCAGGAGTAGAGGGCCAGTCCGGTCCAGA
Organism: Halomonas sp.; assembly: GCF_033549285.1. Taxonomy (GTDB): domain Bacteria; phylum Pseudomonadota; class Gammaproteobacteria; order Pseudomonadales; family Halomonadaceae; genus Halomonas. The sequence goes on along the minus strand of NZ_JAWSUJ010000002.1, from coordinate 57,921 downwards.
TCAGCACGAAGGTGGTCAGCTGCACCGGTGCCAGGGGTTCGTGGAAGACCAGCAGGGCGATGAAGAACTGGATGGTCGGGTTGAGGTACATCAGGAAGCCCAGGGTGGCCAGGCGCAGGCGGCGCGCGGCGCCGGCGAAGGCCAGCAGGGGCAGGGCGGTGATCACGCCGCTGGCCACCAGCAGGCCGGTGGTGCGGCCATCATCGAGGAAGTGGGAGAGCTCGGCCTGGGTGAGCCAGCCCAGCGCCATCAGGGCCAGGGGCAGCAGCAGCAGGGTCTCGACGAAGAGGCCCGAGAGGCCGTCCAGCGGCACCTGCTTGCGCAGCAGGCCGTAGGTGCCGAAGGAGAAGGCCAGGGCCAGGCTGATCCAGGGCAACTCGCCCAGCATCACCAGCTGGATCGCGATGGCCAGTCCCGCGAGTCCCACCGCCACACCCTGCAGGCGCGCCATGCGCTCGCGCAGCACCAGCATGCCCAGTCCCACGTTGACCAGCGGCGTCATGAAGTAGCCCAGGCTCGCCTGGAGCACGTGACGGGTCTCCACCGAGTAGATGTAGAGCCCCCAGTTCAGGGCGATGAGCAGGGCGCAACCCAGCACCCGGCCGAGGCGCCTGGGCTCGGCAATCGCCCGGCGGATGGGCGCCCAGCGGCCGAGCAGGGTGACCAGCCCGACCAGGAAGAGGCAGGACCAGATCACCCGGTGCAGCAGGATCTCGAAGGCGGGCACGCCCTGGAAGAGGGCGAAGAACAGCGGGAAGCAGCCCCAGGCCATATAGGCGGCCAGGCCGAAGGCGACGCCCTTGCCGGTCTCGTGCTGCGGGGCAGAGGTGGGGTGGTGGGTCATGAAGGCCTCGATCCAAAATCCCTGGACCTTAGCAGGCTATTGGCATCGCCGCCATGGGCCACGTGCGGCGGCTGACGATGACGGGGCTCGTGGGGTAGGCTGGGTCCGGGCATATTATCTGGACGGGAGTCCCCCCATGAGCGAACTGAGAATCACCCTGGTGCAGTGTGACCTGCGCTGGGAAGACCCCGACGCCAACTGCCGGATGCTCGAGGAGACCCTGGGCGGGCTCGGCGCCGATGACACCGACCTGATCGTGCTGCCGGAGATGTTCGCCACCGGCTTTACCATGAACTCCCGGGAGATGGCCGAGCCCATGGCCGAGAGCCGGACCGTGGCCTGGCTCAAGGACCAGGCGGCCCGCCGCGGCTGCGTGGTCACCGGCAGTGTCGCGGTGGTGGAGAATGGCGACTACTTCAATCGCCTGGTCTGGGCGCGCCCGGACGGCAGCCTGGTCACCTACGACAAGCGTCACCTCTTCCGCATGGCCGGGGAGCACGAACGCTACGCCATGGGCCACGAGCGGGTGATCGTCGAGCTCAAGGGGTTCCGGATCCTGCTCAGCGTCTGCTACGACCTGCGCTTCCCCGTCTGGCTGCGCCAGCAGCCCGGGCCCGACGAGCACTTCGAGTATGACGCCCTGCTCTGCGTGGCCAACTGGCCGGCGCCGCGTCGCCACCCCTGGCGGGTGCTGCTGCAGGCCCGGGCCATCGAGAACCTGTGCCCGGTGATCGGCGTCAACCGGGTCGGCGAGGATGCCAAGGGACTCGCCTATGCCGGCGATTCCATGCTGGTCGACCCCAAGGGCGAGACGCTGATCGACGAGCCCCGGGATACCCCCTTCCTGAAGACCGGCAGCCTCTCGCTCGAGGAACTGCGACGCTTCCGCGAGAAGTTTCCCGCCTGGCGCGATGCCGACCACTTCGGCCTCGCCGACGGGGTGGGCTACTGATGCGCCTGGACCGTTTCCTCTGCGAGACCACCGACCTGACGCGCAGCCTGGCCAAGAAGGCCCTGCACCGCGAGGAGGTCCGGGTGGCCGGCGAGGTGATCAAGAACCCCGCCACCCAGGTCGACGAGCAGAGCCAGGTCACCTGGAACGGCGAGCGCCTGGCCCTGGTCGGCCTGCGCTACGTGATGCTGCACAAGCCCGAGGGCGTCGAGTGCAGCGCCCGTCGCGGCCTCTACCCGCTGGTCCGCGAACTGGTCGACCTGCCCCATGTGGAGCGCCTGCAGACGGTGGGCCGGCTGGACGTCGACACCACCGGCCTGGTGCTGCTCACCGATGACGGCCAGTGGTCCCACCGGGTCACCTCGCCGAAGCGACGCTGTGGCAAGGTCTACGCGGTCACGCTCGCCGAGCCGCTGGAGGGTGCGGCGCGGGATGACGCCGTGGCCCGCTTCGCCGAAGGGCTGCTGCTCGACGGGGAGGAGAAGCCGACACGTCCCGCGGAACTGGCGATGCGCTCACCGCGCGTGGCCGAGCTGACCCTCTATGAGGGCAAGTACCATCAGGTCAAGCGGATGTTCGCGGCCATCGGTCACCACGTGGTGGCCCTGCACCGCGAATCGATCGGGCCGCTCTCCCTCGGCGAGCTGGCTCCCGGGGAGTGGCGGGAACTCACCGAGGAGGAGGTGGCGCGCTTCTGAGCTCGGCACGACGCCTTGGGCCATCGGATGCCTCGGGACGGATGTCACGGGGCCTCAGGCGTAGGTCTCGATCCTCGCCCGCCCGCGGTGCTTGGCCGAGTAGAGCGCCTTGTCGGCGAGCCCGATCAGCGTCAGCGGGTCGCCGGCATGCTCGGGGTAGGTGGCGATGCCGCAGGAGATCGACAGCGGCCCGAGCACCCGGTCGCGGTGACGGAAACGCGTCCGGCTCAGCACCTCCAGCAGCTCGGCAAGGCGCGCCTCGGCGATGGCCGCGGTGGCCCCCGGCATGATGATCACGAACTCCTCGCCGCCCATCCGGCAGACCACGTCGGCATCGCGGAAGTGATGGGTCAGCACCCGTCCCACGCCGACCAGCACCGTATCCCCCGCCTCGTGCCCCTCGCGGTCGTTGAACTGCTTGAAGTGGTCGATATCGATCATCGCCAGCGTCAGCGGCGTCTGGTGTCGGCGCGCGACTGCCGCCTCGTGCTGCAGCAGTTCGTCGAAGTAGCGACGGTTGTGCAGCCCGGTCAGGGCGTCCTGGTAGGAGTAGGCCTGCAGCTTCTCGACCGTCTGCTCCAGCGCCCGCGTGCGCTCGGCGACCTGCTTCTCCAGGGAGAGGTTGAGGCGGCGCAGTTCGCGCTGGGTGTGCCGGTAGTGCCAGAGCGAGATCATCACGATGGCCAGCGCGAAGCCCAGCGCGGCGCCGCTGACCGGGACACGGCGCCAGGGCAGCAGGCCGTGGGCCACGGCCATGTCGACCACCAGCAGCAGGGCGAAGAGCCCGTAGCTGGCGATGATCAGCTTCTGCTCGGCGTTGAGGGCGCCCAGGTGAACGACGATGGTGGTGAACATCACCAGCAGGGTGACCAGCAGCAGCGCATCGAAGGGCGGGAAGGTACTGGAGAGGTCGACGACGCCGGCCAGGGCGAGCCCCGGTGCCATCACCAGGTAGCCCAGGTGGAGCTGCCAGATGCGCCGCAGCAGCGTCGGGCGTTGCTCGGCGAACCAGTGTTCCAGCATCAGCCCCATGGCCACCGGCAGGGTGTAGTAGCCCACGGCGGCCAGGTAGTCCCACAGCAGGGGGATCTCCAACAGCAGCTGGCTCGCCTGGGTCTCGGCCAGCAGCATGCTGCCGGCCCCCAGGGCGAAGAGCCCGATGCCGAGGAAGCTGCGCCGGTCGGCCTGGATGAGGGCGAAGATGAAGGCCAACAGGGCCAGCAGCAGCAGGAAGGCGCTGACCACCAGGTCCCCGGCCGATCGCTCGAGGATGTAGTGCAGCAGGTCGAGGCGGTCCATCAGCTTGACCTCGCCCCACAGGCCGATGTCGGTGTAGTCGGAGAAGACGCGGAAGTGGAGGGTCCTGCCCGCGAAGTCCTCGGGCAGGCTGATCATGTGCCAGGGCCACCCCTCGAAGCGGCCCTCCCCGCGGGCATCGAAGTGCCCGTACTGGTAGATCAGCTCGTCCTCCAGCCAGGCCTGGGTGATCAGGTCGACGCTGTAGATGTAGAGCACCGGGTCGCGCCACTCCCCCTCGGGCAGGGTAATGCGAAACCAGGCGTGCTTGCTGCCGCCACGGCCGGGCGGGTTGGAGGGGAAGGCGATCGGCTGCCACTCGCCCTGGGATGCCGGGTCGTCGACCCAGGCCGGGGTGCCGTCGGCCCGGAAAGGGGAGTCCCCCCAGCGATACTCCCAGCCCACGTCGAGGGCCAGCGGGGGGGGACCGGCGCAGGCGGGCGCGACCAGCAGCAACGTCAGCAACAGGGTCCCGAGCAGGGAGGAGAGGAGTGAGCGCATGGCGTCCTGGGGCCTCGGATCAGATACGCAGTGTAACCCAGCGTAACCCGCGATGGCTGCCACCCTTGTCAACGCCCCGCGGGCGGATCCCATGGCACTCCCGTATGGTGCCCCATATTTATACCGTTATCTCATTGCGAATGCCTCAATGTATTCTCGCCTCGGGAGAAGCTGGAGTCCGGTACGCCATCGGGGGAACGCCGCTGTCCTGCCCTCGAGGCCAGCTCGCTGACCGGCTCACCCGCGCGGGGCAAGCCCCGCGGCGGCCACCAGGGCCCGGGTGTAGTCGCTGGCGGGATTTTCGAGGACCTGCAGGCAGTCGCCCTGTTCCATCACCTCGCCGTCCTTGAGCACCAGCACCCGGTGGGCCATGGCACGCACCACCGCCAGGTCATGGCTGATGAACAGGTAGCTGAGGTGGCGCCGCGCCTGGAGGTCGCGAAGCAGCTCGACCAGCTGCTTCTGGACGCTGCGATCCAGCGCCGAGGTGGGCTCATCGAGGACCACCAGACGTGGCTCGAGGATGATCGCCCGGGCCACGGCGATGCGCTGGCGCTGGCCGCCGGAGAACTCGTGGGGGTAGCGGGAGGCGCACTCCTCGGGGAGGCCCACCTCGCGCAGGGTGGCGCGCACGCGGCGGTCGACCTCGGCTCTGTCGAGCTCCGGGTGATGGAAGCGCAGCCCCTCGCTGACGATATCGAAGACCGGCAGGCGCGGCGAGAGCGAGCCATAGGGGTCCTGGAACACCACCTGCAGGCTGCGCCGCTGGCGTCGCAGGGCGTTGCCGGTCAGCTGGTCGAGGCGGTTGCCGTCGAAGTCGATCTCGCCGCTGCCCTGGCCCAGTCGCAGTAGCGCGAGGGCCAGGGTGGTCTTGCCCGAGCCGGATTCCCCGACGATGCCCAGGGTCTCGCCGGGCGCCACCTGGAGGTCCAGAGGCTTGACCGCCTCGAAGGGAGGCGGACGCCGGGCGAACAGCCGTGTCGGGCGCGGGAAGCTGACCGCGACCCCCCGGGCGCTCAGCAGCGGGGCAACACGTGCCACCGGCGCCGGGCGTCCCGCGGGTTCGGCCTCCAGCAGCTGCCGGGTATAGTCGCTGCGGGGATGGGTGAAGACCTCCGCCACCGGCCCGGTCTCCTGCTCACGGCCGGCATGCAGCACGCAGATGCGGTCGGCATGGCGGCGCACCAGGTTGAGGTCGTGGGTGATGAAGAGCATGCCCATCCCATGGGCATCGCGCAGTTCGGCGAGCAGGCCGAGGATCTCCTGCTGCACGGTGACGTCCAGTGCGGTGGTGGGCTCGTCGGCGATCAGCAGCTCGGGGCCGTTGGCGATCGCCATGGCGATCATCACTCGCTGGCGCTGGCCGCCCGAGATCTGGTGTGGCCAGGCATCCAGCAGTTCGCCGGCGCGGGGCAGGCGGACCTGCTCCAGCAGTTCCCAGGTGCGTGCCCGGGCGGCCCGGCCGGTGAGCCCCTGGTGCAGGCGCAGGGTCTCGCCGATCTGCTTGCCGATGGGGTGCAGCGGGTTGAGCGAGGTCATGGGCTCCTGGAAGACGAAACCCACCCGGCTACCGCGCAGCCCCCGCCATCCCCGGTCGGACAGGGTGGTGAGGTCGGTGTCGCCCAGCCGGCGCCCGCCCTCGACCCGGGCATTGGGGGGCAGCAGGTTCATGGCGCCGAGGGCCGAGACCGACTTGCCGGAGCCGGACTCGCCGACCAGCGCCAGGGTCTCGCCACGCTTGACGGTGAGCGACAGCCGGTCGACCACGCTGACCCCGTCGAAGGCGATGGTCAGGTCGTTGAGCTGCAGCAGGGGGGTGGACATGGGTTCACGCATCCTGGCCGCTCCTCGTGGGCTCGCTCGGTGCTGGGGCGGGGCTCGCGGCATGCTGGATATGGCGGGGGTCGAAGGCATCGCGAAGCCCCTCGCCGATGAATACCAGCAGCGAGAGCATCACCGAGAGGGTGACGAAGGCGGTGATGCCAAGCCAGGGGGCCTGCAGGTTGTTCTTGCCCTGGGCGACCAGTTCGCCCAGGGACGGCGAGCCCGGGGGCAGGCCGAAACCCAGGAAGTCCAGGGCGGTGAGGGTGGTGATGGCGCCGGTAAACAGGAAGGGGATGAAGGTCAGGGTCGCCACCATGGCATTGGGCAGGACATGGCGCCACATGATCAGCCGCGAGGGCAGGCCCATGGCGCGAGCGGCGCGCACGTACTCGAGGTTCCGGGCACGCAGGAACTCGGCGCGCACCACGTCCACCAGCCCCAGCCAGGAGAACAGCAGCATGATGCCCAGCAGCCACCAGAGGTTGGGTTCCACCAGGCTCGCCAGGATGATCAGCAGGAAGAGCATCGGCAGCCCCGACCAGATCTCGGTGAAGCGCTGGCCGATCAGGTCCACCTTGCCGCCGAAGTAGCCCTGGATGCCGCCGGCCAGCACGCCCAGTACCAGCGAGCCGGCGGTGAGCACCAGGGCGAAGATTACCGAGAGGCGGAAGCCGTAGATCACCCTCGCCATGACGTCGCGGCCCTGGTCGTCGGTACCCAGCCAGTGCCGTGTGGTGGGCGGCGACGGCGCTGGGTGGTCGAGTTCCATGTCCAGGGTCTCGTAGGAGAAGGGGATAGGCGGCCAGAGCATCCAGCCGTTGGCCATGATCTCGTCGCGCACGAAGGGGTCGCGGTAGTCGGCGGGACTGGGCAGGAAGCCGCCGAACTCGGTATCCGGGTAGTCCACCATGACCGGCACGTACCACCCTCCCTGGTACTGCATGACGATCGGCCGGTCGTTGGCGATCACCTCCGCCACCAGGCTGATCACGAAGAGGGTCGCGAAGATCCACAGCGAGACCCGCGCCCGGCGGTTGTCGCGGAAGACCGCCAGGCGGCGCCGGGTGATGGGGGAGAGCTCGCGCGAGAGCAGTGACATCGGATCAGGACTCCCGTGTCTCGAAGTCGATGCGCGGGTCCACCCACACATAGGTCAGGTCGGAGATCAGCTTCAGTACCAGCCCGATCAGCGTATAGAGGTAGAGGGTGCCGAAGATCACCGGATAGTCGCGTTGCATCACCGCCTCGAAGCCCAGCAGGCCCAGGCCGTTGAGCGAGAAGATCACCTCGATCAGCAGCGAGCCGGTGAAGAAGATGCCGACCAGGGCCGCCGGCAGCCCGGCGATGATGATCAGCATGGCGTTGCGGAAGACGTGGCCGTAGAGCACCCGGCGGTCGCTGGCGCCCTTGGCACGGGCGGTGAGCACGTACTGCTTGTGCACCTCGTCGAGGAAGCTGTTCTTGGTCAGCATGGTCAGGGTCGCGAAGCTGCCGATCGCCGAGGCGATCACCGGCAGGGTGATGTGCCACAGGTAGTCCTTGACCTTGCCCCAGGCGGAGAGCTCGTCGAAGTCCGGCGAGGTGAGGCCGCGCAGCGGGAAGAGGTCCCAGTAGCTGCCGCCGGCGAACAGCACGATCAGCAGGATGGCGAACAGGAAGCCGGGGATGGCGTAGCCCACGATCACCAGCCCCGAACTCCAGACGTCGAAGCGTGAGCCGTGTCGCAGGGCCTTGCGGATGCCCAGCGGGATCGACACCAGGTAGACCACCAGGGTGGTCCAGAGCCCCAGCGAGATCGAGACGGGAAGCCGCTCCAGCATCAGCGTGGTGACGGGCTCGTCGCGGAAGAAGCTCTCGCCGAAGTCGAAGGTGGCGTAGTCGACGATCATGCCGAGGAAGCGTTCATGGGGGGGCTGGTCGAACCCGAACTGGGTCTCCAGCCGGCGGATCAGCTCCTCCGGTACACCGCGGGATCCCCGCGAGTCTCCCGCGACGGTGACATCCCCGCCGCCTCCCTCCATGCGGGTGCTGGCCTGGCTCGAGAGCCCCTCGAAACGGGCCAGCATCTGGTCGATGGGGCCGCCCGGGGCGGCCTGGACGATGATGAAGTTGAGCAGCATGATCCCCAGCAGGGTGGGGATCATCAGCAGCAGGCGGCGCAGTACATAGCGGGCCACGGCGTGTCCTTACTCCACGGATGATGGCGGCCGGAGCACCGGCCGCCGGTCATGCACCTTCAGCGGTTGCGCTGGCGGGCCTCGATCTCGGCGCCGCGCTCGGGGTCCACCCACCAGGCGGCCAGGTCCAGGTTGTACTCGGGGAAGGGCTCCTGCCAGCGGAACTTGTCCCACAGGGCGATGCGCGTCTTCCCGAGGTGCCACTGGGGAATGACGTAGAAGCCCCAGCGCAGCACCCGGTCCAGTGCCCGGGCGGCGGTATCCAGTGCCTCCCGGGAGTCGGCGGCGATCAGGGTGCTGACCAGCTCGTCGACCACCGGGTTACTGAGCCCGATCAGGTTGCGGCTCTGGGGGATCTCGGCGTATTCGCTGGTCCAGAAGTCGCGCTGCTCGTTGCCGGGGTTGGCCGACTGGGGGAAGCTGCCGACGATGATATCGAAGTCGAAGCCGCGCAGCCGGTTGAGGTACTGGTTGACGTCGACGATGCGGATATTGCCCTCGATGCCGATCTTGGCCAGGTTCTGCAGCAGCGGCTGCACGACCCGCTCGAACTGGGTGTCGAAGAGCAGGACCTCCACCGTGAGCGGCGCACCGGAGTCGAGGTGGGTCATGACCCCATCGCGAACCACATAGCCGGCCTCGTTGAGCAGCTCCAGGGCCCGGGCGAGCCGTGGACGCATCTCCTCGGGGTGCTCGACAGGCAGGGGTTCCTCGAAGACCCGCTCGGGCAGGGCCTCGCGGTGCGGCTCGAGCAGGGCCAGTTCGGCCTCGCTCGGCAGGCCCTCGGCGGCCATCTCGGAGTTGGCGAAGTAGCTCTCGGTGCGCTGGTAGGCGCCGTAGAAGAGGTTGCGGTTGAGCCACTCGAAGTCGAAGGCCAGGTTGAGGGCCTCGCGGACGCGTACGTCCTGGAACTTGTCGCGCCGCAGGTTCATCACGTAGGCCTGCATGCCGGCGGGCTGGCCGTCCGGCACCTCGAGCCGCTTGACGAATCCCTCTTCCAGGGCCGGGAAGTCGTAGGCGGTGGCCCAGTTGCGGGCGCTGGTCTCGATGCGCATGTCGAGGTTGCCGGCCTTGAAGGCCTCGAGGGCTACCGTCTGGTCGCGGTAGTAGTCGTAGACCAGCCGCTGCATGTTGTGGCGGCCACGGTTCACCGGGAGGTCCCGTCCCCAGTAGTCGTCGACGCGCTCGAAGACGATGCGCCGCCCCGGCTCCACCTCGCCGATGCGGTAGGGGCCGGAGCCGAGCAGGGCATCGCGGGTGGTGGCCTCGAAGTCACGCTCCTGCCAGAAGTGGGCCGGCAGGATCGGCAGCTGCCCGATGATCAGCGGTAGCTCACGTGACTCGCTGTCGGCGAGGTCGAAGTGGACGGTATCCTCGTCGAGCGCCGTCACGTCGATGACGTCGGCATAGTAGGCGCCATAGAAGGGCTGCCCCTTTTCCGTGAGGGTCTCGAAGCTGAACACCACGTCCTCGGGGGTGACCGGCTCGCCGTCATGGAAGCGCGCCTCGGGGTGCAGGTCGAACTCGATCCACTGCCGCTCGGGATCCAGCCGCACGCCCTCGGCGAGCAGGCCATACATCGAGAAGGGCTCGTCGGGGTTCTGGGTCAGCAGGGTGTCGTAGATCTCGGTCAGGCCGGTGGCCGGGGTGCCGCGGATGATGAAGGGATTGGTGGAGTCGAAGCTGCCGATGGCCGAGCGCACCAGGCTGCCGCCCGTCGGGGCGTCGGGGTTCGCGTGGGGGAAGTGCGTGAAGTCCGCCGGCAACGCCGGGTCGCCATAGAGGGCCAGGCCGTGGACGGTCGGCACTTCGGTCGGGTCGGCCGCCAGGACCGGTCCACCGAGCAGCGCGCCCAGCAGCAGGCCCAGGCCAGGGGCAGCGTGTCGCATCGATCAGGTTCCTTGTAGCAGGCGGGGCCGTGGCCCCTGACATCAACTACCGGAAAGTGTCAGCTGTTGCCCCGGTTGTAAAGCGTCGGGCCGCTCGATGCCGTTCCAGCGGGCCAGGTCGGTCAGCGCCACGGCATGGCGGGAGGCGATGGCAGAGAGGCTGTCCCCGCGACGGACCACGTAGATGTCGTCGCCGTCGGTGGCGGCTGTGCGTCGCGTGGCGTTGCCGCTGAGCCTGGCCACCAGCCGTTCGGCACTGCTGGCGGGGACCAGCAGGCGCTTGACGTGGCGGGGGTCGGCCCGGTTGCCGAGCAGGCCGGGATTGAGGTCGGCCAGGGTCGCGTGGGAGACCCCCGCCATGCGGGCCGCCTCGCCGAGGTCCATGGGCCGGGTCACCGGCACCTCGGCCACGGCCGGGGCGGCCTCGATGGGGGGCAGCTCGACGTCGTAGCGCTCCGGCTCGGCGATGATCGCCGAGATGGCGATCAGCTTGGGGACGTAGGCCATGGTCTCCCGCGGCAGCTTGAGGTCCCAGTAGCTGCCGGCCTTGCCGCGAGAGAGCGCGGCGCTGCGGGCACGGTTCACGGTGCCGGCGCCGGCATTGTAGGCCGCCAGGGAGAGCTCGATATCCCCCTCGTACCACTGCTCGGCCTGCATCTCGATGTAGTCCAGGGCGGCATGGGTGGAGCGCGCCACGTCCAGGCGGCCGTCGTAGCCGCCGCCGCGGCGCAGCCCCAGGGCATGGCCGGTACCGGGCATGAACTGCCACAGGCCTGCCGCCCCGCGATGGCTCTGGGCGGTGGGATCGAAGGAACTCTCGATGAAGGGGATCAGGGCAACCTCGCCGGGCAGGCCGCGCTCCTCCACCCGTTCGGTGATCCAGGCGAGCCAGGGTCTGGCGCGCTCGGTGATCTCGACGATGTTGTGGGGGCTCTGGCGGTAGTGGTCGATCCACTGCCGCACGCGTGCCTGGTCGATGTCCTCCTGCCACTGGAAGGCCTCGGCGAGGCGCGACCAGGCATCCCGGGGCTCGAGGGCCAGGGCGTCCCAGAAGGTCTGGTTGGCGGGGAGCGGGGCAGGCTGGGCCTTGTGGCTGGCCGAATCGTCCTTGAAGGCGCGCTGGGGCGTCGGTGAGGCCTGGCTGTTGCCGGTGGTGGCCATCAGTGAACCCATCAGCGCGAGACAGCTGGTGAAGCCCAGGATCCGTCGACGTGTCGTGTGGTAGGTCATCGAAAGGTGATCTCCTGGTCATGCGAAGGCCTGCCGCCACGGGCAGGCCGGGTGTCATCCATCAACGGCGTGTTCAGAAGCCATCCTTCCAGGCGCGCAGCGTGGTGAAGGTCGCCAGGTCGCTGTCGGTGTCGCCTTGCGCCGATGCGGCCTGGCGCACCCCGGCCGAGGCGCAGCGCAGGAAGGGGTTGATTCGGCGTTCGCGGCCAAGCGTAGTGGGCAGGGTGGGGCGTTCGAGCTCGCGGGCCCTCTGGCACTCCGCCTCGGCGGCCTCGATATCGGCATTGTCCGGGTCGGCGGCGCGGGCGAACGCCAGGTTGGCCAGGGTGTACTCGTGGGCGGCGAACACCAGGGTGTCCTCCGGCAGGGACTCGAGGCGCGACAGCGACTCATGCATCTGTGCCGGGGTGCCCTCGAAGAGTCGGCCGCAGCCGGCACTGAACAGCACATCGCCGCTGAACAGCAGCGGCGGGATGCCCGGCGTGAAGAAGCCGATATGGTCCAGAGTGTGGCCGGGCAGGGCGAGCACCTCGAACAGCCGGCCCATCACCCGCACCTCGTCGCCGTCGCCGACCCGCTCGTCGATGCCGTCGATCTCGGGATTGTCGGGGCCGATCACCCGCGGCGAGTAGCGCTTTATCAGCTCCGCCAGGCCACCGGTATGGTCATGATGGTGGTGGGTGATCAGCACGGTCCCCAGTTCCAGTCCCTCGCGCTCCAGCCACTCGATCACCGGCGTTGCATCGCCGGGGTCCACCACGCAGACTGCCTGGCTCGTGTCCTGGCGCAGCAGCCAGATATAGTTGTCGCTAAAGGCGGGTATCGGTGTCACGCTCAACATGGGCTCGGGGTCCTTGGACGGAGGCGTTGCCAGACGCTGCCGCGATTCGTTGCGATATGGTTTACAAAATCAGGCACTGTGGAGGGAAAACGGCACTATGTCAAACTCGCGGGATCCCCATGCCCTGGCGCAGCTGGTCCGGGAGGGGCGTCGGTACTGGGCGTCACCGGCGGGGCAGGCGCTGTGGCGGGCCGAGCGCGCCTGCCTGGGGCCGGTCTGCGAACGCCTGGTCGGGCGCCACAGCCTGGAGCTGGGCATGGCCCCGGTGCTCAGCGACATCTGCCCGATCCGCCATGCCCTGGGCTGGTCGCCGAGCCGCGAGATGGCCGAGCACGACTCGACCCTGGTGTGCCCGCCGGATGCCTTGCCGCTTCCCGATGACAGCCTGAACCTGGTGGTGGTCCACCACCTGCTGGAGGTGGTGGACGAACCGCACCACATGCTGCAGGAAGCGGCCCGCGTCACCGCCGACAATGGCCGACTGATCATCTTCGGCTGGTACCCGCTGAGCGCCGGTGGGCTCTCGCGGGCCTGGCCGGGCAGGCGACGTCAGATGCCCTGGCGAGGACGCTGGCGCTCTCCCGGGCGGCTCGGCGACTGGCTGGCGTTTGTCGATTTCGAGATCGAGCGGGTAGACTATTGCGGCTTCCATCTGCCCGGCCGCCAGCCGCGCAACGCCATGCTGGAGACCCTCGGGCGGCGCCACAACCTGCCACTGGGCGACAGCTACATGATCCATGCTCGCCGCCGGGCGCAGCTCGCCCAGTCGCAGCGTTCGCGCTTCGAGCTGGCCCGCCCCCTGGCCGGGCCGGCGCTGGGCAGCGCCACGCGAGTCGGGCCACAACCGGAAAGGAACCGCAAGGGTGACTGACAGACACCACGCCGAGTCTCCCCAGACAGTGACGATCTATACCGACGGGGCCTGCCGCGGCAATCCCGGCCCCGGGGGATGGGGGGCCCTGCTGGTCAGTGGTCACCACGAGAAGGCGCTCAAGGGCTACGAGGCGGTGACCACCAACAACCGGATGGAGCTGATGGCGGCAATCATGGCGCTGCGCGAGCTCAAGCGCCCCTGCCGGGTGGCGCTGTGGACCGACTCGGAGTACCTGCGAAAGGGCATCACCGAGTGGATCCACAACTGGATCAAGCGTGGCTGGAAGACCGCGTCCCGCCAGCCGGTCAAGAACGCCGAGCTGTGGCGTGAACTCCACGAGGAGACCCATCGCCACCGGATCGAGTGGCACTGGGTCAAGGGGCACAGTGGCCATCCCGGCAACGAGCGCGCCGACGAGCTGGCCAACGCGGCCATCGACGAGCACCGGGCCCGCGCCTGACGCCACGCCTTCCCTGAGAGCCGACGAGAGACCCCCATGCGTCAGATCATCCTGGATACCGAGACCACCGGCATCGATCCCCGTGACGGCCATCGCCTGATCGAGATCGGGGCGGTGGAGATGGTCAACCGCCGCCTCACCGGCAACCGCTACCACCAGTACATCAACCCCGAGCGGGACATCGAGGCCGAGGCCGTGGGCGTGCACGGCATCACCAACGAGCGGGTGGCCGGGGAGCCGGTCTTCGCCGAGATCGCCGACGCCTTCTGGGCCTTCATCGAGGGGGCCGAGCTGGTGATCCACAACGCCCCCTTCGACGTGGGCTTCATCGACCACGAGCTCGGCATGCTCAACGCGCGTCGCGGCGAGCCACGGCTCGGGCCGGTGGCCGACCACTGCCGGATCCTCGATACCCTGACCCTGGCGCGCGACAAGCACCCCGGCCAGCGCAACAGCCTGGATGCCCTGTGCAAGCGCTACGAGATCGACAACGGGCACCGCGTCCTGCACGGGGCCCTGCTCGACGCCGAGATCCTCGCCGACGTCTACCTGGCCATGACCGGGGGGCAGACCCTGCTCTCCCTGGACGCCTCGGCAAGCGCGGAAGGCCGCAGCGGCGAATCCCAGGGGCTGGCGATCCGCCGTCTCTCCCTCTCCCCGGGACAGCTGCGCGTGGTAACGCCCGACGAGGCGGAACTGGCAGCACACCGGGCCAAGCTTGAGCGTATCCGCGATGCGGCCGGCGAGTGCCGCTGGGATGCCCACCCCGAGCTGCCGGGCGGTGAGGCGTCACCCTGATGCTGCGGCGGGAGCTGCCCAGCGATGAGACGGCCGGGCGGGTCATTCGCCTGGCCGGGGGGCGCATCGCGCCCGGTGTCGACGAGGGCCCGCTGCAGGCCTTCCAGCCCTGGGATGAGCGGATGCAGCCGCTGTGCTGGTGGCAGGAGGAGCCGGTGGCGCTCTCGCTGGAGGCCCGCCCCGGGGAGGACTGGTCCGACGCCCGGGCCTGGCTGGCCCGCCTGCCGGAGTCCTGGTTCCCGCTGCTCTCCACGGCCCTGCAGGTGGCGGCCTGGCTCGACAACCACCGCTTCTGCGGCCGCTGCGGTGCGCCGGCGCGGCGCCTCGACGCCGAGTTCGCCATGCACTGCGAGCAGTGCGGTCATCGCAACTACCCCCGCATCTCGCCCTGCATCATCACCCTGGTCACCCATGGCGAGTCGCTGCTACTGGCCCGCAGCCCGCGTTTCCCGCCTGGGCGCTACTCGACCCTGGCCGGTTTCATCGAGCCGGGCGAGGCGGCGGAGGAGGCCGTGCGTCGCGAGATCTTCGAGGAGGTGGGCCTCAGCGTGGGGCGCGTCAGCTACTTCAGGAGCCAGGCCTGGCCCTTCCCCCACTCGCTGATGCTGGGGTTCTTCGCCGAGGCGGCCAGCCGGCGCATCCGCATCGACGGCGTCGAGATCGCCGATGCGGCCTGGTTCAGCCCGAGGCGACTGCCCCAGCTGCCACCGCTCTACTCCATCTCCCGGGCGCTGATCGAGACCCACCTCCGGGAGGTAGGGAGCCGGGGCTAGGAGGTAGGGGGGCTGACCCCGGGATGAGTGCTCAGTGGCCGGGAAACAGCCGGGTCAGCTGCGTGGCCAGCATGACATTGCCGGTGGCCTTGAGCCTGCCGGTCATGAAAGCGCTCACGCCGTTGATCTCGCCATTCATCACGCCCTTCAGGGTCTCGGTGCTCATGCTCAGGCTGACCGAGGGATCGTCGTGTTCGCCCTCGTGGACCTCCAGGGTACCGTCGTCCACGACCAGGTAATGGTCGCCGGCATCGGAGAAGTGGAACTGGAAGACTTCATGCATGCCGCTGGCGGCCTCGGGGTCGAAGCGGCGCTGCAGCTTGTCGATGGTGGCGTCTGACATGGGGATCCTTGATCGCTGGGCGGATGTCCGGTGTCAGAGCGTATTTGAAACGATTGTTTGAATCAAGCGCCCTTGTGCCGCCGGGAAGGCCGCGGGCAGGATGTCGGGACAGCGAGCGAAAGGAGAAGGCAGTGAACGAGTGGCTGACGGAATTCGGCATGTTCGTGGCGCAGCTGTTGACCCTGGTGGTGGTCATCGGCCTGGCCGTGGCGGTGGTCGTGCGGGTCAGGGGCGAGACCGGGGAACGCACTCGGCTGCGGCTCGAGGAGCTCAACGGCACGCGCCGCTCCCGCCGCAGGCGGATGCAGCTGGCCGCCAGCCAGCCGGGGGCTCGCAAGCGGCTGGTCAAGGCCTTCCGACGCGATGACAAGGCACAGGACCGTCGCGGTCGCAAGGGGGAAGGAGAGGCCTCGCCGACGGTCTGGGTGCTCGATTTCCATGGCGACATCCGGGCCAGCGGTACCGGGCAACTGGCTGAGGAGGTCTCGGCGGTGCTGGCGGTGGCCGCCGAGGGGGACGAGGTGGTGATCCGCCTGGAGTCGCCCGGCGGCCTGGTGCATGGCTATGGCCTGGCGGCGGCCGAGCTGGATCGTCTGCGCGAGGCGGGCCTGTCCACCACGGTGTGCGTCGACAAGGTGGCCGCCAGCGGCGGCTACCTGATGGCCTGCGCGGCCGACCGGCTGCGTGCCGCTCCCTTCGCGGTAATCGGTTCCATCGGGGTGGTCGCCCAGCTCCCCAACCTGCACCGCCTGCTCAAGCGCCACGACATCGACGTGGAACTGCTCACGGCAGGGCGCTACAAGCGGACCCTCACGGTCTTCGGCGAGAATACCGAGGAGGGCCGCGAGAAGTTCCTCGAGGACCTCGAGACCACCCACGAGCTCTTCAAGCGCCATGTGGCCGAGCGGCGTCCGGGGCTCGACATCGAGGCGGTGGCCACCGGCGAGATCTGGTACGGCAGCGATGCCCTGGCGAGGGGCCTGGTGGATGCCCTGGGCACCAGCGAGGCCTACCTGGTCGAGCGCATGCAGCAGGCGAGGGTGATCAGCCTGAAGCTGGAGCAGAAGCACAGGCTCGGCGACCGCCTGGGCATGGCAGTCTCACGGGGCGTGGAGCACAGCATCGAGCGGGGGCTCGAGATGCTCGATGCGGGGCGCTGGCAGAAGCGTTGATCGGCAACTAGGGCCTGCCGCCGAGTTCCAGGCTGCCGAGGGCCTCGATGAGGGTTCTCGCACGCTTGCCGTGCAGGGAGTAGTAGATGGTCTGGGACTCCCGACGGGTGCTGACCAGGTTCTCGCGACGCAGGATCGCCAGGTGCTGGGAGAGCGCCGACTGGCTGAGCGAGAGACGCTGGTTGAGCTCGGTCACCGAGAGCTCGGTGCCGTCGAGCAGGCAGAGTATCCGTAGACGATTGTCGTTGGCCATCGCCTTGAGCAGGGCGCTGGCCTCGTCGATGACCGCTGAGCCGCCTTCCAGGAGACGTGCTGCAGCGTCGCTGGTATTGCCCATGATCAGTCCCCTGCCGGGCAGGTCCGGCATCCCGATGGCCGGTCGCCTGCGCTGTTGAATGCATTAACATGCACCGCGCCATGCGCGGCGGGCGTCTGTTGATCGTGCACATCCTGATTCAGCTTATCCTCAATAATAGTCCAGCTTGGCGCCTGTCGCCGAGTCAACGCTGGGTCAATGCCGAAACCGGGATTTCGCGCGTCTCGTTGTCGACAATGGCCCCCGGGATGCCTTGCACTTTTGTCGAAGGTTAGCCGATGGTATGAGGTTATGGCCGTGAAGTTGCTCTAGAGTGTCAACAATCAACGCCCCTTCGATTGCTGACAGGATGCAGATGAGCATGTACCAAGACGAGATCCGCCGCTCCATTGATCACCCCGAGGCCTTCTGGGCCGAGCAGGCCAGGCGTATTCCCTGGTTCACCCCGCCCACCACCATTCTCGAATACGACGAGGCGGGCCATGCCCGCTGGTTCGTGGATGGCGAGCTCAACATCTGCCATGCCGCCCTCGATCACCATGTCGAGCAGGGGCGTGGCGATCAGGCGGCCATCTTCTGGGACTCCCCGGTCACCGACAGCAAGCGGACCCTCACCTTCGCCGAGATGCGCGACCAGGTGGCTCGCTTCGCCGGGGCCCTGAAGGGGCTGGGCGTGGAGAAGGGCGACCGGGTGGTGATCTACATGCCCATGGTGCCCGAGGCACTGGTCGCCATGTACGCCTGCGCGCGCCTGGGCGCCGTGCACTCGGTGGTGTTCGGCGGCTTCGCGCCCCACGAGCTGGCCGTACGCATCGAGGATGCGGCACCGAAGGTCGTGGTTGCCGCCTCCTGCGGGATCGAGGGCAGCAAGGTGCTGCCCTACAAGCCGATCATCGACGAGGCCATCGAGCAGAGTGCCCACAAGCCCGCTGCCTGCGTGGTGTTCCAGCGCGAGCAGCATCACGCCGAGCTGGGGGCGATCGACCACGACTGGGCGGCCCTGGTCGAGACGGCCGAGCCTGCCGACTGCGTGCCGGTCAAGGGCAGCGACCCGCTGTATGTTCTCTATACCTCCGGGACCACCGGCAAGCCCAAGGGGGTGGTGCGGGATACCGGCGGCTATGCCGTGGCGCTGAGCTACTCCATGGACACCATCTACGACGTCGACCCCGGGGACGTCTTCTTCTCGGCCTCCGACGTGGGCTGGGTGGTCGGCCACTCCTACATCGTCTATGCCCCCCTGCTGCGCGGCTGCACCACCGTGGTCTACGAGGGCAAGCCGGTGAAGACCCCGGATGCCGGGGCCTTCTGGCGGCTGATCAGCGAGTACCGGGTCAAGAGCTTCTTCACCGCGCCCACGGCCTTCCGCGCCATGAAGAAGGAGGACCCGGACGCCAGGCTGATGGCCCAGTACGACATCTCCTGCCTCAAGGCGCTGTTCCTGGCCGGCGAGCGCCTGGACCCGCCGACCTTCCACTGGCTGGACGACCTGATGGAGGTGCCGGTGATCGACCACTGGTGGCAGACCGAGACCGGCTGGCCGATCGCCGCCAACCTCCAGGGCCTGGAGCCGATGCCCACCAAGGCGGGGAGCGCGACGGTGCCGGTGCCCGGTTTCAATGTCCAGGTCCTGGACCGCGAGGGAGAGCCGGTCGGCCCCATGGAGCAGGGCAGCGTGGTGATCAAGCAGCCGATGCCGCCTGGCTGCCTGACCGGCGTATGGGGCGACCCGCAGCGCTTCCACAGCGCCTACATGGCGGCCTTCCCCGGCTACTACCTGACCGGTGACGGTGGCTACTTCGACGAGGATGGCTACCTGTTCATCATGGGGCGCACCGACGATGTCATCAACATCGCCGGCCATCGCCTCTCCACCGGCGAGATGGAGGAGGTCGTCGGTGCCCATCCCGCCGTGGCCGAATGTGCGGTGATCGGCATCCACGATGCCCTCAAGGGCCAGCTGCCGGTGGGGCTGGTGATTCCCAAGGACGGCTTCGAGGGCCGCGAGGCCGACCTCGAGGAGGAGCTGATCGCCCTGGTGCGCGAGAAGATCGGGCCCATTGCCTGCTTCAAGCAGGTGCTGGTGGTCGACCGCCTGCCCAAGACGCGTTCCGGCAAGATCCTGCGCAAGCTGCTTCGCAACATCGCCGACGGCAAGGAGTTCGGCGTGCCCTCGACCATCGACGACCCGGCGAGCCTGCAGGACGTGCATGAGGCCATGAAGGAGCGCTCGGTGGGTACCGCCCACGAGGCCCGTCAGGTCTGACGCCAGTCGCGTGAACGCCTGGTCTCGATCGCACGCCGCCGCCCTTCGGGGCGGCGGCGTCGCTTCGGGGCAGGGCGAGCCATGGCCAGGCACCGGGCCAGGCCGTATAATACGCGGCCTGTCCGCCCCGGGCGGCTCCCGTGCCATGAGGGTTCCCTCACCCCTCCCCAAAAAAGGATGCCGTGATGTTCGTGCTTTCCGATGCCCAGTACCGGCGCTGCCTGGCGCTGCTGGTCGCCTTCCATATCCTGGTCATCGCCGCCAGCAACTATCTGGTCCAGCTGCCCTTCACCCTGTTCGGGTTCCATACCACCTGGGGCGCCTTCAGCTTTCCCTTCATCTTCCTGGCCACCGACCTCACCGTGCGCCTGTTCGGCAAGGAGCCGGCACGAGCCATCGTGCTGCGGGTGATGCTGCCGGCGCTGGTGATCTCCTATGTGGTCTCGGTGGTCTTCCCGCGCGGCGGCTTTGCCGGGCTCGAGGGGCTGGGCGAGTGGAACCTCTTCGTGGCGCGGATCGCGCTGGCGAGCTTCATGGCCTACGTGCTGGGCCAGCTGCTGGACGTGCAGGTCTTCGACCGCCTGCGCGCCCTGAAGGCCTGGTGGGTGGCGCCGGCCGTCTCCACGGTGCTCGGCAACCTGGCGGATACCTTCGCCTTCTTCTCCATCGCCTTCCACGAGAGCCCCGACCCCTTCATGGCCGCCAACTGGCCGGAGATCGCCTGGGTCGACTACGTGATCAAGCTCGGCATCAGCCTGGCGTTCTTCCTGCCCCTCTACGGCGTGTTGCTGGCCTGGCTCAGCCGCCGCCTGGTCGCGGTGACGGGCAGCGCCGACCTGATGCCCGGCCAGGCACGCGCCCGGATCTGACCCTATCCTTCCAGCCGAGGAGACTGAGATGCCCATCGACCTCCACTACATCGACACCGGGGGGGACGACACCCCGCTGGTGGTCGTCCACGGCCTGCTTGGCAGCGCCGACAACTGGCGTTCCCACCTCAAGCAGTGGCAGCGCCGGCATCGGGTGATTGCCGTCGACCTGCGCAACCATGGCCGGTCGCCGCACCTGGCGGGGATGGGCTATGACGCCATGGCCGAGGACCTCCTCGCCCTGCTGGACCGGCTCGGCGTGGCGCGTGCCCACCTGCTGGGCCACTCCATGGGCGGCAAGGTGGTGATCAGTCTCGCCCGGCTGGCGCCGACCCGGGTGGCCTCGCTGATCGTCGCCGACATCGCGCCGCTCGCCTACGGCCATGACCACGACAGCGTGTTCGCCGCCCTGCGCCGCGTCGAGGCGGGAGAGCCCACCAACCGTCGCGAGGCCGACGCGATGCTCGCCGAGCATGTCGAGGAGTCCGCCGTGCGCCTCTTCCTGGCCACCAACCTGGAGCGCGACGACGAGGACATCCTGCGCCTGCGCATCGGCCTCGACGAGATCCAGGAGGACTACGAGACGATCATGGCGGAGCCGGCGGGAGAGGACGCCTTCGAGCGGCCGACCCTGGTGCTGCGCGGTGCCCGCTCGCGCTATGTGACCGACGAGATGTTGCCGGCGCTGCGCGAGGTGCTGCCGCGAGCCGAGGTCGAGACCCTGGAGGCGGGCCACTGGTTGCACGCCGAGCAGCCCAAGGCCTTCCAGTCGGCGGTCAACGCCTTCCTCGCGCGCGTGGAGGGCTAGCGAGGGGCTGCCCCGGGGTCGATGGCCAGCCGCGAGACCGGGTGGCGCTCCCGAATCAGGCCGGCCTCGAAGAGGTACTCCTCGAAGCGGCGGTAGCGGCCCTCGTCCAGGGCCGCGGGGCTGAGGCTAAGGCGCGAGCGGATCATTTCCCAGGCCTCACGGTTGACCGCGGTGTCCAGGGCCGGCTCCGCGGTCGCCATCAGCGCCCAGGCCTCTTCCGGATGGTTGGCGATCCAGGCCGTGGCCTCCTCGATGGCCGCCACCAGGCGGCGGATGGCATCCCGCTGCGGCGCCAGGTGGTCGCGGTTGGCGAGTAGCACCAGGCCATCATGGAGTGGGATGCCCAGCTCCTCGATGCGCAGTACCCGGGTGGCCAGCCCCTCGTCGGCGAGCTGTCGGGGCAGCAGGTGGCGCATGGCGCCGATCACGCCATCCACGCGGCCCTCGCGCAGGGCATCGCCGAGCCGGAAGTGCAGCGCCTCGGTCTCCACCTCGTCGTCGCGGATCGCCGCGCCGCGCTGCAGGGCCGCCAGCAGCACGTCACGGCTGTCGATATCGGCATGGCCGATGCGCGAGCCGGCCAGCTGGGTCGGCGTCTCGATGCGCCCGTCCACGGGGACCACCAGGGCGCTCAAGGGCATGGCGACCAGGGTGGCGACACGGATCAGCGAGAGCCCGCGATCCACCTGGAGGTGCAGCAAGGGCTGGCGGGCCACTGCCAGGTCGATCCGTGACGCCGCCAGCAGCTTGCTGGGCACGTCCGGGTCGGCCGGGGTGGCGAGGGTCACCGCCAGGCCGCGGCTGGTAAACAGGCGCCTCTCCCGGGCGATGAGCAGGGCGGCATGGCGAGGGCTCGGGTAGCCGTCCAGCATGATCCTGAGCGGGGTGACCGGCGGTGGCTCGATCGGTTCCGCCGGGCGCAGGGCGATGGCGGGGACACTGGGGCGCGAGGGTGTGTCGACGCTGGGGCCGGTCGGCGCCTCCCGGTAGCGACGTCGGGTCTCTGCCCAGGCGGCGGCCTCGGCGGCGGCCCCTGCCGCCTTGTCGGCAAGGGACTCGAGGTCCGGCACCATCACCTCGGTGCCCAGCGGCGGGTAGCCCTGTTGCGCTTCGGCGGCGTCGGCCGGCGGGTCGGCCGCGGCAGTCAGCGTCGACAGCAGGGCGGCAGCGGACAGCAGCAGGCGCCAGCGGCTCGGCCGCCGAAAAACGGGTCTGGTCATCGAATCGGGACTCCTGCCATGCGCGCTATCCGGGCCTGCCTGGGTGCCGCGCAAGCTTAACCGCTGCCCACGGGCCGCGACCAGCCATGACCACAAACGGAAATCGCCGTGCCGGGCGGGGCATGCGATAATCCGCTCTCTCGCAGCCGAGGCAGGATGCCATGGATTCGATCAACAGCCTCTTCCTGCTCAGCGGCTTCCTGCTGGCCCTGAGCATTCTCGCCAGCCGCCTCTCCTCGATGGCCGGGGTGCCCCTGCTGCTGATCTTCCTGGGCCTTGGCATGCTGGCCGGGGAGGAGGGCCTGCTCGGCATCCAGTTCGACGACTATTCACTGGCTTTCCTGATCGGCCACCTGGCGCTGGCCATGATCCTGCTCGATGGCGGGCTGCGCACGCGTCTCAAGACCTTCCGTGTCGGCTTCCGACCGGCGCTCTCCCTGGCCACGCTGGGGGTCTTCATCACCAGCTCGCTGGTGGGCGTGTTCGCCATGTGGCTGTTCGACCTGAGCCTGGTCCAGGGGCTGCTGGTGGGCGCCATCGTGGGCTCCACCGATGCCGCCGCGGTGTTCTCCATGCTCAGCGGCCGTGGGGTCAACCTCAACGAGCGGGTCGGGGCGACACTGGAGATCGAGTCCGGGACCAACGATCCCATGGCGATCTTCCTCACCCTGATGCTGGTGGAAGTGCTGGTCGGCGAGATCGGCGGGGTGGGCGAGACCCTGCTGTTCCTCGTTCAGCAGTTCGGCCTGGGCATCGTCATCGGCGTGGGCATCGGCTGGTTGAGTGCGCGCCTGCTGAGCTGGCTGGACCTGGCCCCGGGCCTCTATTCGCTGCTGGCCCTGGGCCTGGGGTTCTGCGTCTTCGGCCTGACCAGCGCCCTGGGCGGCAGTGGCTTCCTGGCCATCTACCTGGCCGGCCTGATGATCGGCAACCGCCCCGGTCGCCACCTCAACTTCATCCTGCCGGTCCACGACGGCCTGGCCTGGCTCTCCCAGATCGGGCTCTTCCTGGTGCTGGGCCTGCTGGTCACCCCCAGCGAGATGCTGGATTACGCGCTGCCGGCGCTGCTGGTGGCCCTGGCGCTTATCTTCGTCGCCAGGCCGCTGGCGGTGCTCATCGCCGTCAAGCCCTTCTTCAAGTTCCGCTGGCGGGAGATCGGCTTCATCGCCTGGGTGGGCCTGCGCGGGGCGGTGCCCATCGTGCTGGCGATCTTCCCGGTGATCGGCGGGGTTGAGAATGCCTCGCTCTACTTCAACGTCGCCTTCGCGGTGGTGCTGCTCTCGCTGCTGATCCAGGGGGGCACCCTGCCGTGGATGGCGCGGCGCATGAAGGTCGAGCTGCCACCCACTGTCACGCCTAACCGGCGCGGGCCACTGGGCATCCTGCCCGAGAACGATTACGAGATGTTCGTCTACGAGGTCGAGAACGCCGACCTCGAGGACGTGCCGATCCGGCTGCTGCGCTTTCCCTCCGGGGCGCTGATCTCGGCGCTCTTCCGCGAGCACGCCATGCTGCATCCCAAGGGCAGCACCCGGCTGCGCCTGGGGGACGTGATCTGCGTGATCGGGCGCACCGACGACCTGCCGGCGCTCAACCGCCTGTTCAACGGCGATGCCAAGCTCAAGCGCGAGCGGGCCTTCTTCGGGACCTTCACCTTCGACGGTGAGGCACAGATGCGCGACATCGCCGATGCCTATGGCCTGACCCTGAGCCCCGGCGAGCGGGACATGACGCTGGCCGAGTTCATCTCCCTGCGGGTTGGCGGTCATCCGGTGGTGGGCGACGACGTGGACTGGCACGGCATCCACTGGGTGGTCAGCGAGATGGACGGCAACAAGGTCACCCGGGTCGGGCTGAGGCTCTACTGAGCCGAGGCACCGGGGGCTTCCGGCGGGGTCAACCGGCGCGAAAGTCCTTGAGCACCTCGAGTTCCACCTCGACGGCCCCCCGGTCGGGATGGGTCACCCAGACCCCGCCATCCTCGATCATGCAGTTCAGCGTCATGCTCTTCGCGGCCAGGTCGCCAAGTGCCGCCACGGAAGCCGGTGAGATGGCGACCACCCTCAGGTTGTCGAGGGTGGCGAGCTTGCCGGCGATCTGCTCCCACCAGATCGCGGCGCCCTGGCCGCTGTAGGTATAGAGGATCACCCGATCGGCTCTCCCACAGGCACGGCGAATGGCCTTCTCGTCGGGCTGGCCCAGCTGGATCCAGAGCACGATGTCGCCGGTCAGATCCTGGCGCCAGAGGTCGGGTTCGTTCTCGGTGCTCACGCCCCGCCCGAAGGCGAGGGCCTCGTCGGCGTTCAGGGCGAAGGCCAGCAGCCTGACCATCATGCGCTCGTCGGTCTCCGAGGGGTGTCTCGCCACGGTCAGGGGATGGTCCGCGTAGTAGTGCCGGTCCATGTCGGCGATCTGCAGCTGGACCTTGTGAATCATTGACTTGAGAGCCATGAGGGTAAGTCGACCGTCGGCTTGGGAAAGAGGAGAGACATCATGACATAGTCGGCGGTGCGAGAGTGAATGAGGAGGGCATACGATGCTGATTCAGCACCAAGCAAACATCAGGGGGCGCGATTTCTTCGTGGGTGACATTCACGGTCAATACCAGCTGCTGCGGAGAGCCTTGCAGGGTGTCGCCTTCAACCAGTCGGAGGACCGCCTGTTCTGCGTGGGTGACCTTATCGATCGGGGTGCCGATTCGCTCGATTGCCTGATGCTCGTCTTCATGCCGTGGTTTCACGCCGTGATGGGCAATCATGAGGAAATGGCACGCAGCGCGCTGCGCGACGGGGAAGGGAGTCGCGCCTGGGCGCTGTGGATGATCAACGGTGGTGGCTGGATCGTCGAGAGCGGGGTGGGCGAGACACGAGAGATCCTGGAGGCGTCGCTTCGCCATCTGCCCCTGGCGCGCGAAGTCGCGGTCAAGGGCAAGCGAGTCGGCATGGTACACGCTGAGCCACCGGCCGACTGGTCGCGTATCGAGTCGGCCGACCAGGAAGCGCTGATATGGGGGCGATTCCGCATCCAGCGGGGGGACGAGACGGCGGTGGCGGGTATCGACGCCGTCGTCGTCGGCCATACCATCGTGGAGCGGCCACTGACCCTGGGCAATGTCCATTACCTCGACACCGGGGCCTTCTGCACCGGCCGCCTGACTTTGGTCGATGCGCGCGACCTGTTGAGATGAGCAGGGCGACGACAATGCGATGGCACGCGTTGTCCATGGAACGGGGCAAGAGGTTGGGAAAAAGAAAAAGGCGCCAGTAGGCGCCTGATTCTAAAGAATAAGTGGCGGAGGGACAGTCCGTCACTTTGTGTTTCTGGTCAATTAGTTGCGACTACAAGATACTGTTTTCATGAAAGTTTAAGTCTCATCAAGTCCCATTCGGTGGCAAGAAATCCCGCCCAATGCTATTGTTTTGGGCGGGTCGTTGGGTGGGTCAAATGTGGCGGAGGCTTTCAAAATGCCCAGAATTGCCAAGGAGTTAGCGGCGGTGGAAGTCCGCCGAATTGTGGAGCCTGGCTACCATGCGGTAGGTGGCGTGCCCGGTTTGTGTCTGCAAGTGAAGCCTGGTGGGGGGCGCTCCTGGATACTGCGCGCCCGTGTCGGCGGCAGGCGTCGAGAATTCGGCCTGGGCAGTTTCCCCATGGTCTCCCTGGCGGCCGCTAGGGCTAAGGGTGCCGAGCTCCGCGACAAGCTGGCGCAAGGCATCGACCCGGTTGCCGAGCGCAAGGCGGCGCTCGCTGCACTGCTGGCTGCCCAGCGAAAACAAATCACCTTCGACGAGTGCGCTGCCGAGGTGGTCAAGGTGAAGCAAGCCGAGTCACGCAACCCGAAACACGCCGCGCAGTGGCAAAGCACTCTCGAGACTTACGCCTCGCCGAAGCTGGGTGCCCTGGCCGCGTCGGAAATCGAGCTTGCGCATGTTGTCGAGGTTCTGCGGCCTATCTGGGAAACCAAGACGGAGACCGCCACCCGTGTACGCCAGCGCATCGAGGCCGTGCTGTCATGGGCTACCACGCATGGCTATCGGGAAGGGCCGAACCCGGCAGAGTGGCGCGGCAATCTGGATGCGGTGCTACCGAAGCCGGCCAAAGTGAAGAAAGCCGGCCACCATGCCGCGCTCCCCATTACCGAGATGGGCGCATTTATGGATGTCCTGCGCAAGCGTGAGGCCCTGGCAGCCCGTGCACTCGAGTTCGCTATCCTGACGGCTGCGCGTTCTGGTGAGGTGCGGGGCGCCACTTGGACGGAGATAGACCTGGGCGCCAAGGTTTGGATCATCCCCGCCGAGCGCATGAAGGCCGGCAGGCCGCACCGTGTGCCGCTGTCGGATGATGCCCTAGCCGTTCTGCGTGGGCTGCCGGCTGGTGGCGCCGGGGATTTGGTCTTCAAGCCAAGCCGTGGGCGCCAGCTATCCGAAAATGCTCTGACCAATGTGCTTAAGCGCATGGGAATTAAGGCCACCGCCCACGGTTTCCGTTCGACCTTCCGTGACTGGGTTGCCGAGTTCACCGCGACACCGCATGACGTGGCAGAAATGGCCCTGGCTCATACCATCAAGAACAGTGCAGAGGCTGCCTATCGCCGCGGCGACCTGCTCGATAAGCGCCGCCGACTCATGCAGCAATGGGCGGAATTCTGCCGGCAGGTGCCAAAAGAAGGAGAGAAAGTGACGCCGATTCGCAAAGTGGAGGCGTAACCCCAGCCTGGGCTAACCCTTTGCACCGATTGGCATTTTTCGGAGAGAGTCAACCTAAGGTTGACTCTAAGTATCTGTTCTAATTGAAAAAACCGCTTGAGACTCTATTCCCGTGCAATCTAGTCTATCTCCTACCAAGCCCACGCTTGGTCTCTGTTGAGATGAAAGGGGATAGAACATGACTGACCACACCAAGGAACGCCCGTTCCTTACCGACAAGGAAACCGCCGCCCGCTATCGCGTGAGCCCGTCGACCGTCTGGCGCTGGGTTCAGGCTGGTGCGTTTCCCACTCCTGTGAAGTTGGGGCCCGGCTGCACTCGCTGGCGCTTGGTCGATTTGGAGAGTTTCGAGACATCACGGGAGGCGCGCGCATGACCCCTACCGAGGAAATCGCACGGATCGACCGCGAAATTATCGAGACAAAACGCTTTTTCGCTATCTTCGATGCAGGCTGTTTTCTGCATCCGTCAAGTGACAAGGTCGATGTCGCTATTCCGATGCTTTTGCGGGAGTGGCGTGCAGCCTGTGAAGCAAAGCGCCGGGGGGGAAATGGGTTTGTGCACCTGCAGCGCGCTTGGGCAGCGAAGGTCCATATCAGCGATGCCCTTGACGCTGGTGCACGAATTGTTGAACCCGAAACGAAAACGCTCGACACCACCTTGAAGGGTTAGGTCCGAGCGTTTGCGCGTGTTCTTTCCTGGAGGGGATCAGGGCTGACAGTTTGGCGACCGGATGCCTTGAACCTCCCGAAACCCGCCCCAGCACTGGCTACGGGATATTCGAAGCCTAACCCACGACCGGCAGCCGTTCAACCTGGAGTTGAAACCCTGCCAGCCTGGGCAGGCGTCCCCCCTAGCCGTGCTGGTGCCTTTGAACCTGGAGGACCAGCAATGCACGCCATTGCACCCCCGACGCCCCGGCAGCGTCGTCTGCTGGAGGCCCTGGCACTCGGTCCGGTGAGCCGTGAGGATGCCGACCGCATCGCCCCGGCTACCAACGGGCCCCACTTCATCGGCACGCTTCGCCGGGCCTATCGGCTGGCGCTGCCTTGTGAGCGTATCCCCTGCACGACTATCGACGGCGACCCGTCGTGGTGTGGTCTGTACGTCCCCACGGCTGCGGATCGCCGGAGCATCGCGCGCATCCTGGCCGCCTTCAACACGGAGGACGTCGCATGACCGCGAGCGTGGTCCCCCTTCACCCTTCGCCTGCCATCGACGCCGGGGCTTTGGGGTTGCCCCGTACCTTCCTGGAGGCACGTTTCTGTAGCGGGGAAGGCCAGTTTCACAGTCCCGACGCCAAGCGCAACCCGCGTGCTCTGGAGACCATCACGGGCGCCGCGATTGTCGCCATGTTGGGAGCCCCCCAGCGGGTCGACAAGGCCCACGCACGTTGGGCTATCTTCTCCGACTACCCGAGTCGCCGGGCGGAAGAGCAGCGCCAGCATGGGCGGTTCTACGCCTTGTGGGCGGACTTGGACCACATCCCGCCTGAGTTGCAGGACGCAGCCGATTGCCTGGCCGCTGACCTCGGCGCAACCGTGCTGGCCTATACCAGCGCCAGCGCCACGGAAGACAACCCGAAGGCCCGGCTGGTGGTCCCCCTCGCCATTGTCTGCCCGGGCAGCCGTGTTGAGGCTTGCCAGCGTATCTTGAATGACCGTCTCGAGGCCCTGGGGATCACCCCCGACCGGGCCACCGAGCGCGCGAATCAGGTTTGCTATCTGCCCAACCGCGGGGAGTTCTACGCCGCGACCACCGGGGAGGACGTGCTGGCGCTGGACGGGTTTGATTGGCGGGCTGCCTTCGCCGCCGAGTTGGCAGCCCACGACAAGGCCGAAGCAGAGCGCCGGGAGGAGCTGGAGCGCCGGCAGGCAGAGGCCCGGGCCAAGCTGGCAGGACGGGAGGCAACCGGGCAGGCTAGCCCCATCGGTGCTTATAACGCCGCCTATCCTTTGCCGCTGGTCCTGGAAGCCCACGGCTACCGGCAGCACGGCACGCGCTGGTTGTCGCCGCTGTCCGAGTCCGGCACCCCTGGCGTGACCATCACTAAGGACGGCACCCGCTGGCACACCAAGCACGGAAGCGACCTGGCCGCCGGCCTGCCGGAGTGGGGGGATGCCTTTGACTTGCTGACGTTCTGGGAGTGTGGCGGCGACCCGGACGCCGCGCTGCGGGCCGTGGGCGGCATGATGACCACGGAGGATGGGCGCACCCTTACCGAGTTCAATCAGGACCGCTACCGCGAAACCCTGCGGGCTGACACCCTGGAGGCGTTCAAGGACTTGGGTGACCCGGAGGACGGGGAGGCCCGGGAGGACGGCAGAAAGCGCCAGAGCCGGGCCTTTGGTTTCGTCCCTGTCGGGGACCTGGTCGCCGACCTGCGGCCGGTGTCGTGGCTGGTCAGGGGCTACCTGGAGGCCGACTCCCTGGCGCTGGTCTATGGGGAGCCCGGACACGGAAAGTCCTTCCTGGCTATCGACCTGGCCGCCAGTATCGCCACCGGCACGCCCTGGCACGGGGCGGAGACCCAGCCGGGGGCCGTGTTCTATATCGCCGGGGAGGGCCACAACGGGTTAGGCCGTCGCTATAAGGCGTGGGAACTCCACCGCGGGGCTAGCCTGACGGGGGTGCCCTTGTACGCATCGAAGCGGGCAGCCCCGTTGGATGATAAGGACAGCGCCCTCGAGGTCCTTCGGGTAGTGGATGACTTGGCGATGGAGACCGGGCAAACGCCCGCCCTTATCGTGGTGGACACCCTGGCGCGTTGCTTCGGTGGTGACGAGAACAGCGCTACGGACATAGGGGCTTTCGTCACTAACCTGGACGCCTTGCGGCACCGCTGGCGCTCGACCGTGCTGGTGGTCCACCACAGCGGCAAGGACGCCGCGAGGGGCGCTCGAGGATCGACGGCGCTACGCGGTGCGGTGGATGCGGAATACCGGGTAACCAAGGACCCCGCTGGCACGGTGACCCTCGAGGCTACCAAGATGAAGGACGCCGACACGCCCGGCCGCCGGGCCTTCCGGCTGGCGTCTATCGAGCTGCCTTTGACGGATGACGACGGGAAGCCGGTTTGGTCCTGCGCACCCGAGCCGACCGAAGCACGGGTAGGAGTGCCGAAACGGCCGAAGGGTAAGCACCCCCGTCGCGTGTTGGAGATCCTGGAGAATCTGGTTGCCTTCCCGGATGACGTGGAAAGCGGGGAGGGCGGTTGCCGGGTAGCCCTGGAAACGTTGCGCCGAGAGCTGGACAAGGAAGGCGTAGACCGCCGCCGGGTATCGGAAGCCTTGGACAGTTTAGCCAAGCTGGGGTGGATCTTCGCTGAAGACGATGGCGAGACGGTGAACTTACTGCACTCCTCCTGACCTGCCGTTATGCCGTCCGGGGTGTCGCCGGGTTGCCGCCCCTTATAGGGGGGGCGGCAAACCCGGCAAACGGTGCAAACCGGACAACCCGGACGATAGGCGGACGTTACTCGGACGATAGGCGGCGGATACCCGGCGGAATCCGCCGGTTTGGTTACACGGCAACCCCCGCCCGGGCTAACCCTTGCCGTCTGAGGTCGCGGGTCCTTCCTGGAACCCTTCACCACCGCGAGTACCGCCGAGCGTGGTTCTCGAGAGTTTAGGGTTTTTCCGTGATTTACTCCGGGATGTGTTCAACTAAGCCGCCATGCGGATACTTTGGTAAGCCAGCAGTTCCCAGAACCATAACGCCCCGGCGGATAGCCGAGGCGTCAAAAGGTAGTGGTGAGGGTTAATCGCGGGGAGGATGATCTGACGAGTTCGACTGGGCCTGGCCAGACTTGCCCGGCGGGGTGTCGTCGAGCAGGGCGATGCCAACCGCCAACACTAGGCCGCCTGGGACCATCATGAAGAACGTCATAACAATGTGCCCGTCGAGCAAAAAAGGCCCGGCAAGGTAGGCCATGAAGACCACGCCAATGGCGATTATCACGAAGCCTATAAAATTGCGCATCCGAACCTCCTCCGGTACTTCGGCAAGCCAGCAGTCCCATAGCAGTGTAGAAGATACCCTGCTGACTAGACTTGTCGCGTTTCACCGAATTGGTGGTCTACGTCTGGTTGACGGCTTTCAAGCGTCACTAATGCTAGCGTTTTGGGGTGGGCGGGTCTTTGGGCGGGTAAACGAAAAAAGCGCCCGTAGGCGCTTGATTCGTAAGACGTAATGGCGGAGGGACAGGGATTCGAACCCTGGGAAGGCTCTCACCTTCGCCGGTTTTCAAGACCGGTGCATTCAACCGCTCTGCCATCCCTCCGGCTCACGGATGGGTATACTACCAGCTTTCCTCGCCGGGTCAAGAGCGCCTAGGGATCAAGATGTTAGGCCTCACATGGCGAGCTGAGGCACAATGAGGGAATCGGTGACTGCAGGAGAGCATCATGCTTGACCCCACACTGACCCCCGGGGTGCGTCCGGTCCCCGCCGTCTCGGCCGCCGTGATCAAGGGTGACCGCATCCTCATGGTGCGACGTCGCAACCCGCCGAGCGCAGGCATGTTGGCCCTGCCCGGCGGCAAGGTGGAAGCGGGCGAGAGCCTCCAGCAGGCCGCGGCGAGGGAGCTGCTGGAGGAGACCGGTGTGCTCGCGGCCCCCCGACGGATCCTGACGGCGATCGATCTGTTCGACCACGACGACGCGGGCCTGCTGAGGATGCATTTCGTCATCGTGGTGGTGCAGCTCGAATGGCAGGGCGGGGTGGAGGCGGCAGCCGACGATGCCACCGAGCTGCGCTGGATGGACCTCGAGGCCCTCGAACAGGATGACGGGGAGGTCTGTGAATCGGCGTCCCGGGTGGCGCGCCGGGTGCTGGCCGAGGCGATGTCCGCAGAAAGCGCGTTGAAGCCCGACTAGCCAGTCTCTTGCGTCGGGAACCTTCTGGCGGCATTCTAGGTCAAGTGCCAAGATCAACCATACAGGGAGCTTCGGATCCATGGCTTACCAAGACACGCAGATGACACGGCAGCAGACCCAGGCTGTCGGTACCAGCAAGGTCCTGCGCAATACCTACGGCCTGCTGGCGATGACCCTGCTGTTCTCCGCCGTGACGGCCGGTGCCGCCATGCCCATGGGCATCGAGCGGATGAACATTCTGGTCTTCTTCATCGGTGCCTACGGCCTGATGTTCCTGGTGCACAAGACGGCCAATTCGGCGATCGGCCTGCTTTCCACCTTCGCCTTCACGGGCTTCATGGGCTTCACCCTGGGGCCGATCCTCAGCGCCTACCTCACCCTGCCCAACGGGGCCCAGCTGATCATGACCGCGCTGGGCATGACCGGGGTGACCTTCGTCGGCCTCTCGGCCGTGGCGCTGATCACGCGCAAGGACTTCAGCTTCCTGGCGAATTTCCTGATGGCCGGTGCCATCGTGCTGATCATCGCCATGGTCGCGGGCATCTTCCTGCAGATTCCCGCGCTGTCGCTGATGGTCTCGGCCGGCTTCGTGCTGTTCGCCTCGGCCGCGATCCTCTACCAGACCAGCGAGATCGTCCATCGGGGCGGCGAGACCAACTACATCCTCGCCACCATTACCCTCTACGTGTCGATCTACAACCTGTTCGTCAGCCTGCTCTCCATCCTTGGGATCATGAGCCAGGACTGACGGCTTCGCCACAGCACGGATACCTGGCCCCGCCTCCCGGCGGGGCCAGGCTGTTTCAGGAGACCCCATGCGCTATGCCATCCTGCTGATGGGTGCCCCCTACAGTGACCAGGCGAGCCACTCCGCCTTGCGCTTCGCCCGTGCCCTGGTGGCAGGAGGCCACCAGCTGGAGGCGGTGTTCTTCTACCATGACGGGGTGTACAACGCCGCCCGGCTGGCCGCTCCCCCCCAGGACGAGCCGCATCTGGTGGATGCCTGGGCGGCGCTGGCCAAGGAGCATCGAGTGGCGTTGCAGGTCTGCATCGCCGCCGCGCTGCGCCGGGGCCTGCTGGACGAACGGGAAGCGGCCCGGCATGGCAAGGATGGCGTCAGCGTGGAGCCTCCCTTCGAGCTGACCGGACTGGGCCAGCTGGTCGACCTCGGCACCCGCTGCGACCGCCTGGTCACCTTCGGTCCCTGAGCGCCTCCCACGGAGTCCCGATGCAAGAACACCATGATGACAGTGACCTGCTGGTCATCCTGCGCCACGCTCCCCACGGCAGCAGCTGGCTGAGGGAGGGCCTGGATGCTGCCCTGGTCGCCGCGGCCTTCGGTCGGCGCGTCTCCCTGCTGTTCATGGGGGAGGGGGTGACGGCCCTGCTGCCGGGCCAGCAGGTAGGCCCCCTGGGGCAGAAGGGCACGGCCGCGACGCTGGAGATGCTGGAGATGTATGATATCGAGACGCTGCTGGTGGAAGAGCAGGGGCTTTCGTGTCTCGGCTTCTCGAGCGACGAGTTGATGCTCGAGGTGGAGTGCCTGTCGCCCTCGGCACTGGCGCGTGTCCTCTCCGGGCATCGCCTGGTGCTGACCTTCTAGCCAGACGCAAGGAGTGCGCCAATGCTGCTGCATGTCGTGAACCGTTCCCCGGCGACCAGCCGTGTCTACCAGCAGGCCCTGGCCGGCATGTCACCGGAGGATCGCCTGCTGTTGATCGAGGATGGGGTCCAGGGGGCGCTCCCCCAGCTGGTGCGGTACTACGCGGGCCTGGAGGGGCGGCTGTTCGCCCTGAAGGAAGACCTGGAATCGCGCGGCCTGCTCGGGCGCTGCGACGCCAGTGTGCAGGTGGTCGACGTGGACGGTTTCGTGGACCTGACCGAGGAAGCCGAGCGCACGGTGAGCTGGTACTGATGGCATCCACGAAAATATACCGTTATCTTCCTGTCGACTCACAGCGGTATGCCCTCGATCCGGAAGGCTACCTGGTCGACATGGATGAGTGGTCACCGGAAGTCGCCGAGGCCCTGGCCAGAGAGGAAGGCATCACCCTGACCGCTGAGCACTGGGAGATACTGCAGGTGCTACGTGACTTCTATGCACGCTACGAGATGGCGCCGGCCATGCGCCCCCTGGTGAAGGCCGTGGCGCGCGCGCTGGGGCCGGAGAAGGGACGCTCCATCCACCTGATGCGCCTCTTCCCGGGCAGCCCGGCCAAGGTGGCCGCCCGTCTGGCCGGGTTGCCCAAGCCCACCCATTGCCTGTGATCCACCGATCATGAATTTCCTGGCGCATGGCTGGCTCGCCCGGGGCGGCAGCGATGACTTCCTCTACGGCAACCTGATCGCCGACGGGGTCAAGGGCGCGGACCTCTCGGCCTGGAGCGCCGAGCAGGCCAGCGGCATTCGCCACCATCGGCGGGTGGATGCCTTCGTCGATGGCCATTCGGTAGTCTCGGCCGTCCTCGCGCGTTCGCCCCGCAGGCAACGCCGCTATGCCGGCATCGCCCTGGACCTGGTCTGGGACCACTTCGCGGCGCGGACACTGGCTAGCGACGAACGGTGCTGGCTGGTCCAGCGCTGCTATGAGGTGCTGGCGAGGCGTCCCGCCCCGGCGCGGCTGGCGGCGATGATGCCGGTCCTGGTGGAGCAGGACTGGCTCAATCGCTACGCCGACTTCGCCTTCACCTGCCGGGCCATCGAGGGCATCGGCCGGCGGCTTTCGGGGCCCAACCGCCTGGCCGAGCTGGTGCCCTGGCTGGAGGAGGACTACGAGCGGCTCGCCCGCGACTTCGACAGGCTCTGGCCCGCGGTCAACGACGCCCTGGGGGTGCCCCCTCGCCAGGGAGGGGTCACTCGACCCTGAGCCACAGGCAGTCGACCGCATCGCCCGGCTCGATCCGGCTCTCGGCCGGAACCACCGCCAGCGCATCGGCGCTGATGCAGGACGACAGCACGCCGGAGTTCTGGTCCCGGAAGGCCCGGGCCACGACCCCGTCCTCCCCGAACTCGAGCATCACGCGCATGTAATGGCGCCGCGGGCCGGTTTGCGTGGAGAAATCCGCCCGGGCCCGCAGGCCGGGCAGCTGCGCGAGTGCCGGACACCCCTGCAGGGCACCCAGCAGGGGGCGCAGGAACAGCCAGGCCCCGACGAAACAGGAGACGGGGTTGCCGGGCAGGCCGACGAAGCGAACCTCACGTCCCTCCCGCCCCGGCAGGCGCCCCAGGGCGAGGGGCTTGCCGGGTCGGATCGCCAGCCGCCACAGGTCCAGCTGGCCCAGCGAGGCCAGGGCGGCCTTGACGTGGTCCTCCTCGCCGACACTGACGCCGCCGGTACTGATCACCAGGTCGGCTTCCCGGGCGGCGGCGCTCAACGTCTCACGGGTGCCCGCCGGGTCATCGGGAATCGAGGTGACCAGCGTCAGCTCCGCGCCGAAGCGTTCCAGCAGCCGTCTGAGCATCGGCCGATTGGAGTTGTAGATCTGGCCCGCGGCAAGCGGCTGACCCGGGTCGACGATCTCGTCGCCGGTGGAGAGCAGCGCCACTCGAGGCCGCCGGCGCACCACCACCTCGGTGATGCCCTGTCCGGCCAGGTGGCCCAGCGCCGCGGCCTCCAGCCGCTCGCCGGCAGGCAGCAGGGGGGCGCCCGCCGCGACGTCTCGACCGCGGCGGCGAACGTTGTCGCCGGCCGGGATGTCGGGCGGTATCGCGGCCAGGTCGGCCGCCACCTCGACGCGCTCCTGCATCACCACGCAGTCGGCCCCGGGGGGGATCTCGCCCCCGGTGAAGATGCGCGCGCAGGTGCCGGGCGCCAGGGGCGTGGCCGGCGAGCCCGCGGCGATGCGCTGGGCGACCGGCAGCCGCTTGCCGGCATCCCGGTGGTGGAGGGCATAGCCGTCCATGGCGCTGTTGTCGAAGGCGGGCACGTCGAGCCGTGCCTCGATCGCCTCGGCGAGCACCCGGCCCGCCGCCGCGTCGCAGGAGAGGGGTTCCGGCGGTGTCGGGGCGACGCCACGCAGCAGCGCCGCCAGTGCGGCCTCGACCGATTGCAGCTCAGCCATGCTGACCTCGCTCGGGGATCACGGGATTGGCCTGAACGTATGGAGAGTTGCAGGGCGTGTGCCGGCTGCCAATGGTCTCAAGCATGCTGGCCTCGCTCGGGGATGACGAGGTTGGCAAAGTTGCACGGCTTGTGCCGGCTGTCGAGCTGCTCGGCCAGGATGCCGTCCCAGGCGGTGCGGCAGGCCCCGGTGGAGCCGGGCAGGCAGAACACCACGGTGGCGTTGGCCAGTCCGCCGAGGCAGCGGCTCTGCACCGTGGAACTGCCGATCTCCTGCCAGGAAAGGTGGCGGAAGAGTTCGCCGAACCCTTCGATCCGCTTGTCGAGCAGGACCGAGACCGCCTCGGGCGTGGAGTCGCGGCCGGTGAAGCCGGTGCCGCCGGTGGTCAGGATCACCTGGACGTCCGGATCGGCGATCCAGCCGGCCACCACGGCACGGATGCGGTAGACGTCATCGGGCACGATGCGTTTCTCGTGCAGGGTGTGTCCGGCAGACGTGAGGCGCTCGACCAGCGCCTGGCCGCTGCGGTCGGTCGCCTCGTTGCGCGTATCGGAGATGGTCAGCACCGCCATGGAGAGGGGAATCATCGGCTCGCTCATCCGTCCTTCTGCTCCTGCTTGGCGGCCTGGCGCGCCTCGAAGGCGGCCATCTGCTCGGGGGTGGCCTCCTGCTGATACTTCTCCTTCCACTCCGCGTAGGGCATGCCGTAGACGTGCTCCCGGGCGGCATCGTAGTCGAGCTCGGCGCCGCGCTCGTCGGCGGCGGCCACCAGCCACTTGGAGAGGCAGTTGCGGCAGAAGTCGGCGAGGATCATGAGGTCGATGTTCTGCACCTCCTTGTGCTCGTCCAGGTGGCGGAGCAGGCGGCGAAAGGCGGCCGCTTCGAGCTCGGTGCGGGTGGCGTCGTCGAGATGCTGCATGGTGGCTCCTCGGGGTGGCATTGCGTCTGTTGTATCAGCTTAACAAAAGACACCGCCCGTAGGCGGTGTCGAGGGTCGCCTTCCTGCCAACGCTCAGCCGGAGCGGGGGGCCGGCTCGTCACCCTGTGCGGACGACCGGTCGGCCGTCAGCTGCTCCTCGGGGACTGCCTGGTCCTTGACCTCCTCGTACCAGAGGTTGTGGTGCTCCTTGGCCCAGGTCTCGTCCACGTAGCCGGTGGCCATGCTCTCGAAGGAGCCCTCGGTGCCCAGCGTGCCGATGTAGATGTGGCCCAGGGCGACCGCCGTCAGGCCGAAGGCGCCCACGGCATGGATGATGTTGGCCCACTGCATGGTGTCGCGGGCCTGGCCGTAGTTGGGGAAGTCCAGCACCAGGCCACTGACGATCACCGCGATGCCGGCGGTGGCGAGCAGCCAGTACCACAGCTTCTCGCCGCCGTTGGCGAAGCCTGCGTCGGGATGCCCCTTGCCGACCAGGCCGCCGCCCTTGGCGAACCACGCCAGGTCATGCTTGCGGGGAATGTTGTGGGCCAGCAGGCGCAGCAGCAGGATCACCAGCAGGATGCCGAACAGCGGCCCCAGGTAGTTGTGGATCAGCTTGGTGCCGGACATCATCGCCGCCCAGAAGCCGTCGCCGAAGATCGGGCGGAAGACGGCCTTGCCATAGGCCAGGTTGAGCCCGGTGAGGGCCAGAAGGATGAACAGGGTCGCCACCGTCCAGTGCAGGGACCGGACCACCAGGGACCAGCGCAGGAGCTTGCGCCCCGTTCGCGGCTCGTCGAGCTTCTTGCGGCCGACCACCAGGTAGAAGAGGGCGATCACCACGATCATGCCCACCACGGCGATCACCCCGAAGGGAGACACCCAGCGCTCACGCAGTTGCCGCCAGGTCTCGCCGCTGGCGTTGATCAGGTTGTAGTTGGAGTCGAACCGGCTGTCCCGGTAGTTGGGGCCGGTCTCGCCGCTCTTGATCTGCCGCCAGGCATCGGCGTCCAGGGCCGGGACCGCCGTGGCCGCCTCGCGATCGGGGTCGGCCTGGGCCAGGGCGAACTGGGCGACCCCGAGGCTTGCCACCAGGGCCAGCACCAGAAGGGGCAGTCGCCACAGCGCCCGCCAGGGTGTGGACTTGCTCATGACATGACCTCCTTACCCCTGCTGGGTGGCGTCGTAGGCCAGGGAATCGGCGTCGGCCCGGGGGTTTCCCGACCAGCCGCCATCCTTGTGCCCCCGCTGCACGACCCGCTGGCGGAAGATATCGGCGACCTCCTGGGCATCGCCGGCGAGCAGGGCCTTGGTCGAGCACATCTCGGCACACAGCGGCAGCTTGCCCTCGGCGATGCGGTTGGCCCCGTACTTCTGGTACTCCTCCTCCTTGGTCTCCGCCGGGCCGCCGGCGCAGAAGGTGCACTTGTCCATCTTGCCCCGCTCGCCGAAGGCGTTCTGCTTCGGGAACTGCGGGGCGCCGAAGGGACAGGCGTAGAGGCAGTAGCCGCAGCCGATGCACAGGTCCTTGTCGTGCAGCACGATGCCGTCATCGCGCTGGAACAGGGTCTCGGTGGGGCAGACGGCGATGCAAGGTGCATCGTCGCAGTGCATGCAGGCCACCGAGATGGAGACCTCGCTGGGTTCGCCGTCGTTGAGGGTCACCACGCGACGGCGCTGGACGCCCCATTCCACCTCGTTGGCGTTCTTGCAGGCGGTGACGCAGCCGTTGCACTCGATGCAG
This sequence comes from Halomonas sp., assembly GCF_033549285.1. Classification (GTDB taxonomy): domain Bacteria; phylum Pseudomonadota; class Gammaproteobacteria; order Pseudomonadales; family Halomonadaceae; genus Halomonas. The sequence continues at coordinate 19,466 of NZ_JAWSUJ010000002.1, read as the reverse complement.
CGCTCCGCGTCGCACATGAACTTCATAGTGGCCATGGTGTTCTCCTCAGCTTGCCTTCTCGATGCGACACAGCGTGCACTTGGTTTCCTGCATCTGGGTCACCGAGTCATAGCCGTAGGTGGTGGCGGTGTTGGCCGCCTCGCCGAGCACGTAGGGTGCCGAGCCTTCCGGATAGCGGTCGTGCAGGCTCTCGCCCTGGAACATGCCGCCGAAGTGGAAGGGCATGAAGACCACCTCGCGGGCGACCCGCGGGGTGACCAGCGCCTTGACCTTCACGCGGCCGCCCTCGGCGCCCTCGACCCACACCATGTCGCCCTCGGCGATGGCCAGGTCGTTGGCGAGTGCCGGATTGATCTCGACGAACATCTCCTGCTGCAGCTCGGCGAGCCAGGACATGGAGCGGGTCTCCTCGCCGCCGCCCTCGTACTCGACCAGTCGCCCGGAGGTGAGGATGATCGGGTACTCCCCGGTGACGTCCTTCTCCTGGATGGTCTTGTAGAGGGTGGGCAGGCGGTAGTGGGAGGCCACGTCGTCCCAGGTCGGGTAGTCGGCCACCAGGTCGCGGCGGCTGGTATAGAGCGGCTCGCGGTGCTTGGGGATGGGGTCGGGGAAGGTCCAGACGTTGCAGCGCGCCTTGGCATTGCCGAACGGGGCGCACTCGTGGGCGATCGCCACGCGCTGGATGCCGCCGGAGAGGTCGGTCTTCCAGTTCTTGCCTTCCGCCTCGGCCTTCTCCTCCTCGGTCAGGTCGTCCCACCAGCCCAGGTCCTTGAGCATGGCGTCGGTGAACTCGGGGTAGCCGTCCTCGAGCTCGGAGCCTTCGCTGAACGAGCCGTCGGCGAGGATGTTCTCGCCATTGCGCTCGATGCCGAAGCGGGCGCGGAAGGTCAGGCCGCCCTCGGAGACCTTCTTGCTGGTGTCGTAGAGGATCGGCGTGCCCGGGTGGCCCATCTCGGCGGTGCCCCAGCAGGGCCAGGGCAGGCCGTAGTAGTCGCCGTCGGCGGGCCCGCCCTCGGCCTTGAGGTCGCGGAAGCTGAAGGTATGCCAGTTCTGCTGGTGGGCCTTGAGGCGTTCGGGGCTCTGGCCGGTGTAGCCCACTGTCCACATACCGGCGTTGAACTCGCGGGTGATGTCCTCGATCAGTGGCTCGTCGCCATTCATCTGGTAGTTCTTGACGAGTTCGTCACCGAAGCCCAGCTTCCTGGCCAGCAGGTACATGATCTCGTGGTCGGGCTTGGATTCGAACAGCGGCTCGATCACCTTGTCACGCCACTGGATGGAGCGGTTGGTGGCGGTCACGCTGCCGTAGGTCTCGAACTGGGTGGCCGCCGGCAGCAGGTATACGCCGTCCTGGCGGTCGTGCATGACCCCCGCCACGGTGGGATAGGGGTCGACGATGACCATCATCTCGAGCTGCTGCATGGCCTTCTGCATCTCGGGGCCGCGGGTCTGGGAGTTGACCGCGTGCCCCCAGTAGAACATCGCCTTGAGCCGCGTGCGCTGGGAGATGTCCTCCTCCTGCTCGAGCACGCCGTCGATCCAGCGCGAGACGGTGATGCCGCTGGAGTACATCGGCTGGCCGTCGGCGTACTCGGCCTGGTCGAAGCGCCCCTTCAGCCACTCGTAGTCCAGGTCCCAGACGCGGGCCCAGTGCTGCCAGGCACCCTCGGAGAGACCGTAGTAGCCGGGCAGGGAGTGGGACATCAGGCCCAGGTCGGTGGCGCCCTGGACGTTGTCGTGGCCACGGAAGATGTTCGCCCCGCCGCCGGACTTGCCGATGTTGCCCAGGGCCAGCTCGAGGATGCAGTAGGCACGGGTATTGTTGTTGCCGGTGGTGTGCTGTGTACCCCCCATGCACCACACCACGCACCCCGGACGGTTCTCGGCGAGGCGCCGGGCGGTGTCGCGCATCGCCTCCTCGGAGACGCCGGTGATGTTCTCGACCACATCCGGGGAGAACTGGGCCACCTCCTCGCGCACCTCGTCCATGGCGTAGACGCGCTGGTTGATGTACTCCCGATCCTCCCAGCCGTTCTCGAAGATGTGCCACAGCAGGCCCCAGATGAAGGCCACGTCGGAGCCGGGGCGAATCCGCACGTAGCTGTCGGCCTTGGCCGCGGTGCGGGTGAAGCGCGGGTCGACGACGATGATCTCCGCCTGGCTGCGCTCTTTTGCCAGCAGGATGTGCTGCATGGCCACCGGGTGCGCCTCGGAGGGATTGGAGCCGATGAACATGATCGACTTGCTGTTCTGGATGTCGTTGAGCGAATTGGTCATCGCCCCGTAGCCCCAGGTATTGGCCACCCCGGCCACGGTGGTGGAGTGACAGATGCGCGCCTGGTGGTCGGTGTTGTTGGTCCCGGCCAGGGCCGCGAACTTGCGCATCAGGTAGGCCTGTTCGTTGTTGAACTTGGCCGAGCCCAGCCAGTAGATGCTGTCCGGGCCGTGCTGCTCGGTCAGTTCCAGCACCTTGCTGCCGATCTCCTCGATGGCATCCTCCCAGCTCAGCCGTTGCCACTCGCCGCCCACCAGCTTCATGGGGTACTTGAGGCGGCGACTCGAGTGGCCGTGCTGCCGCAGCGAGGCGCCCTTGGCGCAGTGGGCGCCGCGGTTGATGGGGTGGTCGAAGGCGGGTTCCTGCTTGGTCCAGATGCCTTCCTGGACCTCGGCGTAGACGCCGCAGCCCACCGAGCAGTGGGAGCAGACCGTCCGCTTGGTCTCCACCGGGGCATCGGAGACGGCGGTCTTCTCGGCGGCCTCGGCACGCTGCATCATGGGGGCGCCCATGAAGCCAGCGGCGGCGAGCCCGCCGGTGGTGGCCCCGCTGCGCTTGAGGAACTGGCGGCGGGAAATGCCCAGTCCGCCGGCCCTCGGGGTATCGGATCTAGGTGTCAGACGCATGGCATCGCTCTCCTGGCTCGGGGCCGTCAGTCACGCAGGGTGGCGTAGAAGGCACGGATGTGGGGGGTTTCCCGGTACTCTCGGGAGGGCTCTGCCTCCTTCGCCGTCGGCTTGGCGTCGGCCTGGGCCAGGGTCACGTGACCGACTGCCGCCGCCGCGCCGGCGGCGGCGGTACCGATGCCGAGCGTCTTGAGAAAGCGCCGGCGCTCCGGGTTGCGTGTGTTGGGCATGGGGATGTCTCCTCTACTCATGCTGTCTGCGGCCCTTGCCGGGCCCTGTTGTGTGGTTGTGGCATCACGGTCCGGTGTGGGGCGTCAGGGTTCGACGATCCTGACGGGATCCTCGCGCGACTCGGCCTCGAGTCGCCGGGACTCCTCCTCGATGAAGGCCTGGCCGAGCAGGCCCAGGCGCGCGTGGAAGGGGGTGTCGACCCGGCCGAGATCCGCCAGGCAGTTCGCGGCCCAGGGCGCGAGGTGGGCCATGAAGAAGCGCGCCTCGTCCGGGGCGCGGCCCTCGATCAGCATGGCCATCACCTCGCACAGGGCGGCCAGGTGATCCTCTGGGTCCCGGCTGTGCTCGGCACGCTGGAAGCCCAGCGCCTTGAGGTCACGGCGCAGGGCGACCAGCGCCGCATCCATCAGCTCGCCGTTTCGGTACCAGGAGGCGTAGGGCGTGATGTCGCCCTGCACCACTCCGACCAGGTGGCGGAAGTGGGCCCGCGCGAGATCATCGGCCGTGCTCGCGCCGGCGGCGGCGACCAGCGATGCCCAGCGCTCGGCGAGCAGGGTGCCGTCCTGCTCGACCTCCAGCCCGGCCAGCCATTCGAGCAGCGAGGCATCGGGCGCCTCGCGCAGCAGCCGGGCCAGCAGCCGGTAGACATCGGCCCGCAGGGCGTCGCGCTCGTTCAACTCGTTCATGGCGTCATACCTTCAGCTGCGATTCGGGGTCGCGGGCCATGGCCTGCCAGACATCCTTGACACGGCAGTCCTCGCACATCTCCAGGCGCGTCAGGGCATCGCCGGCGAAGTAGGGATGGTCGGCGAGCTTGGCCTTGAGGGTCGCGACGGTGCTTGCGGTGGCGAAGGGCTTGCCGCAGCGAATGCACGGAAAGGCGGCCTCCTCGTGCTGGACCCGGCGTTCGCGTCGCCCGGCGTTGGCCAGGAAGCCGGGCACCAGGGTGATGGCATTCTCCGGACAGGCTTCCGCGCAGAGCCCGCACTGCACGCAGTCCGCCTCGCGCAGGCTCAGCAGCGGGCGGTCATCGCCGGCGGCCAGTGCCGGGGTGGGGCAGTTGGTGACGCAGGAGAGGCACAGGGTGCAGGCCTCGCCGTCGACCGCCAGGCCGCCATAGGGGGCACCGCTGGGCATCGCATGGCGCTGGCCATCGGGCGTGCCGTGATGTGCCAGGTGGTCCAGCACGCTGTCGAGGCGGTCGCGCTTGTCGCTGCCGGTGAACACCAGGGGATCGCCCTCCAGCGGCGCCTCGCCCGGCAGGGCGTCACGCGCCGCCGTGTCCCCGGCCGTCAGGCGGCTCACCCGTGATGGCGAGTGGCCGAGGGCGTGGAGGAGGGCGTGGGCCTGGGCGAGCTGGTCGTCGATGAAGGCCGTGAGGCGGTCGGGCATGCCGGGGCGGCACTGGATGCGTACCTCGGCGGCACCGCCGGCCAGGGCGGTCAGCCACTGGTCATGGCCGGCGGCCCCCAGTTCCTCGAGGGGGATGTCGAGGACATGGCCCGCGGCGTCCCCTTCCGCGGCCAGGTCGCCGGCCTCGGCGAAGCGCACCACCGGTGCCGTGCCGCCGGCGTCCCGGTAGGCGGCGAGCCAGGCCAGCAGGGTCTCCTGCTGGCGGGCGGTCTCCGGGAGACGGAACTGGATCGCCCCGGTCGGGCAGGCGCTGCTGCAGCTGCCGACGCCGTGGCAGCGGAAGGGGTCGATCTCGATCCAGGCGTCGATCCGGCCCTGGTGGCTCTTGACGGCATCGGCGGGGCACACCTCCAGGCAGCGGGTGCAGCCCGTGTAGCCGCTGGCCGAGTGGGCGCAGAGGGCATTGTCGATCTGGAAGTAGCGCGGCTTGTCGAACTCGCCGACCAGGCCGGCGAGCGCCTCAAGCTGCTCATCGCGCTGCGGGTCATGCCAGGCGAGGGCAATATAGCCGGGCGGGGGCAGTTCGAGGGCAAGCACCGGGGTCTCGCCCAGGTCGAGCACCAGGTCGAAATGCTCGCGGTCGGCCAGGGCCCGCGCCAGGTCGAGCGTGTCGTCCACGCCGGCCAGGCGGACCGAGAAGTGCCCCAGGTAGCCCTCGAGCTCGAGCGAACGGGCCTGCGACCGTGAGAGTCGCTGGCTGGTCATGCCGGCGGTGTCGGCCAGCAGTGCCTCGTCCTCCTGGTCCGGCTCGCCGCCGGCCATGGGCTCGGTGAAGAGCAGGGTCGGCGCCGGCAGGCCCCGGTCGTGCAGGGCGAGAGCGGCACGCCGGACGTCGCGCTCGTTGCCGAGCACCAGGGCGTGCCCCTCGCTGCGGTAGCCGACGCTGGCCGGGGTGAGGTTGACCGGCCAGGAGACACGCTGGCGTGCCGCCTCCCGCGCCTGCCGGTTGCGGTCATCATCCACCGGCATGATATCGATTCGCTGGTTCATGCAGTCTCGCGGTCGGGTTGCGTAGGTTGAACTTGTTCTTGTTGTGAAGTGCTAATTTACCAGTGTTGGTCCAATCGGCGCCGCGCGCAAACGCTCCCTTGGTCTAATGCACAGGACAGATGCATGGCCCCGACAGGCCGGTTCTATGGACAGGCCACGGGGCTTGCCGGCTGCGCCCGCCCCGGCGTCATCCCGGTTGTTCATGGGAGCGTGGTGCCTCCTGTGGCTCGGCGGTATCGGCATGCGACACCTGTTCGGTTGCCTCCGGGGGAGTCTCTTGGTGGCCCTCGCCATCGGTGGCCAGACCCTCTGACGGGACCTCTTCCGGTGTCTCGTCGTCCTCCAGCTGCCGCCGCGTCCAGTGGCGCAGCCGCTCGGCCACCTCGCCGGCCAGGGGCTGGAGCTTCTCCCGGTAGTCATCGTCGTAGTCGTCGAGGCCGTCACGGATGCCGTAATGCGACCCGGCAAAGAGGCGTCGCAGGGCGCGCTTGCGCAGTCCGCTGCTGACCCCGGAGGCCAGGTAGGCCTTGATGTCGCTGCCGACCGGCAGGGTCTCCGGGTCGGGCAGGGTGTGGTCCAGGCTGCCGGGTTCTGGCGCACCTGCCGGTGAGGCTTCCCGATCGGAGCGGTCGTCGGACGACGGCGATACCGGAGCAGGCTCATCGCCCGCCCGAGGCGGCAACGGCGCTTCGGGCGATGCCGGGTGCTCGCCGCGCTTCAGGCGGGACCATCTCTCGAAGCGGCTCATGCCCCGATCTCCCTGGCGCGCCCGGCTCCCTTGCGCTTCTTCTTGCGCCCCTCCACCGGGGCCTCGCCATGATGGGCGAGGTAGGCCTCGATCCAGGCCTGTATCGCCAGCGGCATGGGCACTTCCAGCACCCGGTGCTCGCCATCGAGCCAGCCCGCGGCCACCTCCTGGCTGGCGGTGATGGCGGCGGGAACCGGCTGGGCGCCGGCCTCACCGGCCCTGACGAACAGGCGAGGGGTAGCACTGGAGAGGTTGAAGCGGTAGGCGGCCCGCTCGGTCATGTAGAGCTGCAGGTCCAGGGTCCAGGGACCGGCATGCCCGGGGGCGAGGTCGATGATCCTCCAGCGGGTCGTGGTGAAGCCCTTGATGGCGAGCGGCTCGCCGGCGACATCGAAGCTGAGGGAGCGAGTGCTGCTGATTGGTGACATCTGACGAATTGCTCCAGCCTTGTGTCCATGTAGTAAAGACAGTAGAGAAAGACAATGCCATCATCGTCAATCAACGTTCTGTCGAGGAGCCGTCGATGCACGACATCAGCCTGAGCCGGGCGCGCCTGCCTGCCACCCTGGAGATCGAGGTGCTCGACGAGTTCGGCGAGGCGAAGCGGCAGGCCATCGCCGCGGAACGGGCCCTCACCGTCTATCTCAACAAGCGGGAGATCGTCACGCTCATGACCCTGGGTGCCGACCCCGAGGCCCTGGTGGTCGGTTACCTGCGCAACCAGGGGCTGCTGGCCGAGCGGCGGGACCTCCAGGCGGTGCACGTGGACTGGGAGGTGGAGGCCGCCGCGGTGGTCACCCGCCACCTGCCGGAGGACCTGGAGGAGCGCCTTGGCCAGCGCACCGTGACCACCGGCTGCGGCCAGGGCACGGTCTTCGGCCGGCTGCTCGAGGCGACCTCCCTGCGGCCGTTGCCGGCCACCGTGATGCGCCAGTCGGTGCTCTACCGGCTGCTCGACAACCTCGGGGCCTACAACGAGACCTATCGCAGTGCCGGCGCCGTGCACGGCTGCGCGCTGTGTCGCCAGGAGGCGGTGCTGGACTTCGTCGAGGACGTGGGGCGGCACAATGCCGTGGACACCCTGGCCGGACGCCAGTGGCTGCTGGCGGCGGAGAGTGCCGACGCCGACATCTTCTACACCACCGGGCGGCTGACCTCCGAGATGGTGCTCAAGGTGGCGCAGATGGGGATCGGGGTGCTGGTGTCACGGTCGGGCGTGACCCAGAAGGGGGTGGAGCTGGCCGAGCGCTTCGGCGTGCTGCTGATCGCCCGGGCCAAGGGACGCCACTTCCAGGCGATCCATGGCGCGGGGCGGCTCGAGCTCGATGCCGTCCCCGCGCGGCGCCCGGGGGACCGGGTGCGGGTCTGAGCCTCAGGTGCTGCCCTCGCCCCGGGTGCAGACCGACAGCACCGCGGCATCGTCATCGCTGACCGAGACCAGGGCATGGCCCATGGCGCTGTCGAAGTAGATGCTGTCGCCGCTGGCCAGGGCCAGCGGCTCGTAGTACTCGGTGTAGAGCAGGATCTCGCCGTCCAGCACCATCAGGAACTCCTCGCCGTCGTGGCGCACCCATTCGCTGAACTCGTCGAAGGCGCGCGCCCGCACGATCGTCTTGAAGGGGATCATGCGCTTCTGGGCGAGCTCGCAGCTGAGCAGCTCGTGCTCGTAGGTCGGAGTGGGGTGGCGCTGCCCCTCGCCCCGGCGGGTGAGGTCGCGCCGCCCCATGGTGCGGGGCTGCACCCTGGGTGGCGAGAGCAGCTGGGGGAGGTCGATGCCCAGGCCATTGATCAGCTTCTGCACCGCGGTGAAGGTGGGAGAGATCTGATCGTTCTCGATCTTGGAGAGCGTGGAGCGCGCCAGGCCGGTACGCTGGCTGACGTCCTCTAGGGTCCACTGGTGCGCCAGGCGAATCTCCTTGAGTCGCTCGCCGAGGCGCAGCGGCTCGACGAAGGGCTTGCGGCCGGCGGCGATCCGCAGGGCGGCATCCTGATCGGTGGTGGCGGTCATGCGCTGTTCACTATGGGAAACGAGGTTTCCCCAAGCCTACCACAGTCGCCGCGTGCGGCCCCACGCCGGCGACGCCGTCATGCCGAGGAGCGACGGGCGAAATGCCTGTCCGGCGGAGGCTCGGCTGTTTCCCGGCGACGAGAAACGGCTTCAATTGCCGAAGGGCAGTCCGAGCAGGGCCTTGAGGTGGGCCTCGGCACTACGCCCCAGGGAATCCAGGTCATAGCCGCCTTCGAGTACCGACACCAGGCGGCCATCGGCATAGAGGGCGGCGATCTCCAGCGCCATGTGGGTGACCCAGTGGAAGTCCTCATCCTCCAGGCAGAGCTCCGCCATGGGGTCCTCGCAGTGGGCGTCGAAGCCCGCCGAGACGAGCACGATCTCCGGCTTGAAGGCATGCAGGGCGGGGAGCCAGTCGTCCTCGATCGCCTGGCGGAAGGCGGCGCTGTCGGTGCCGGCGGGCAGGGGCGTATTGACCACGTTCTGCCATTCGCTGCGCAGGTAGCGCCAGGGGTAGAACGGGAACTGGAAGCTGGTGCAGACCAGCACCTCGGGATCATCCTTGAAGATGTCGATGGTGCCATTGCACTGGTGCACGTCGAAGTCGAGGATGGCGATCCGGCGAGCCCCGTACTTGGCCCTGGCATGCGCGGCACCCACCGCCACGTTGTTGTAGAAGCAGAAGCCCATGGCGTCGGTGGCCTCGGCATGGTGCCCCGGGGGACGCACCGCACAGAAGACGTTGTCGGCCTGGTGGCGGAACACCTGGTCGACCCCGCGCACCACCGCCCCCGCGGCCACCCTTGCCGCCTTAAGGCTGTCCGGGTTCATCATGGTGTCACTGTCGAGGGTGACGATGCCCTGCTCCGGGACGCACTTGTCCAGGGCCCGCAGGTGGCGAAGGGGGTGGACCCGGGCGAGCTGCTCCTCGGTGGCCTCCCGGGCCTCCGACTGCATGGTCTGCTGCAGCACGCCGGAGAGCATCAGCCTCGCCCGGATGGCATCCAGCCGCAGCGGGCTCTCGGGATGTTCGGGGCCCATGTGGTGCAACTGGCAGTCGGGGTGAGTAATGTAGGCGGTGATCATGCACTGGCTCCGAAGTGACTGAGGTCACCTTAATCGTGACGCCCGCTTGCAGAACAGTGTCAATAAGTCTTACACAATAAAGGGCAACGTTCCTTCAGGGAGGATCCTGCTTGAGCACCCGCTTCCTGCGCCACTTCTTCGAGCCCACCACCATCGCGGTGATCGGGGCCTCCGAGAAGCCCCATTCCATGGGCGGCCTGGTGATCCGCAACCTCCGCGAAGGCGGCTTTGCCGGCAGCGTGTGGGCGGTCAATCCCAAGGGCTATGAGTCGGTCTTCTCGATGCCCTGCGTCAGCCGGGTCTCGCAGCTGCCCGAGGTGCCCGACCTGGCGGTGATCTGCTCGCCGGTGGAGACGGTACCGGGCCTGATCGAGAGGCTCGGGCGCTTCGGCGTCAAGGCCGCGCTGGTGCTCTCCGGCGGTGCCCACCTCGACGATGCGCGGGGCGACAAGGGCTCGATCCGCAGTCGTATGCTCGCCGCCGCCAGGGCCTCGGGCATCCGCGTCCTCGGCCCCGAGTGCATGGGGCTGATCGTGCCGGGGCGCAAGCTCAACGCCTCCTATGCCAGCCAGCCGGTGAAGGCCGGGCGCGTGGCCTATCTCGGCCAGTCGGGGATGCTCGGCAATGCCATGATCGACTGGGCCGCCGGCCGCGGCATCGGCTTCTCGCACCTGCTCACGGTGGGGGACAGCGTCGACGTCCTGCTGCCCGACCTGATGGACTATATCAACCAGTTCTCGCCCGCCCAGGCGATCCTGCTCCATCTCGAGCGCATCATGGATGCCCAGCACTTCATGACCGCGCTGCGCGATGCCTCGCGCAACCGGCTGGTACTGGCCATCAAGAGCGGGCGCACCGCGGAGTCCGACATTTCCGGCCTGCCGCCCACGCCCGGTATCGCCAATCGTGACCAGGTCTTCGATGCGGCCTTCGCCCGGGCGGGGGTGGTCAGGGTCGATGACTCCGACGAGCTGTTCGATGCCCTGGAGACGCTCTCGCGCATGAAGCCCCTGAAGGGGGACCGCCTGGCCATCGTCTCCAATGGCCTGGGGCCGGCGATGCTGGCCATCGACAAGCTGATCAACGCCGGGGGCAAGCTGGCCAGCTTCAGCGAGGCAACCCGCGATGCCCTGCGCCGAGGCGACTTCGACATGAGCAAGCCTGGCGAAAACCCGGTGGACCTGGGCGGCAATGCCAGCCCGGAGCGACTCGTCGAGGCCCTGGAGATCGTGGCGGCCGACCCGGGCGTGGATGCCGTGCTGGTGGTCCATGCCCCGACCCGCCTGGCCCCGTCGAAGACCACCGCCCAGGCGATCATCGCCGCACGCAAGCGCTTCCGGCGCAACCTGCTGACCAGCTGGATGGGCCTGGAGGAGGCGCTATCGGCACGCCACGAGTGCAACCTGGCCGGCATACCGACCTACATCTCCCCGGAGAAGGCGGTGAAGGCCTTCATGCACATGGTCGACTATCAGCGCGTGCAGGCATTGCTCCAGGAACTTCCCCCGAGCCTGCCCTTCACCACCACCCCGGAGATCCGCCGGCGCTGCCGGTCACTGATCGAGGAGGCCCGCGAGACAGGCCGCGAGTGCCTGTCGCACTCCGAGACCGCGCAGGTGCTGGAGGCCTACGGGCTCCCGGTGGCCCCTAGCCGCTATCCGCAGACCGCCGAGGAGGCCGCCGAGGCAGCCACCGCCTTCGAGGGCCCCATGGCCCTCAAGGTGGTCCACGAGGGCAACTGCCGCCCCTTCCGCTACCGCCAGCACCCGCACAAGATCTCCGCCGGCCTTGTCCAGGACCTGGCGAGCCCTGAGCAGGTCGCCGAAGCCGTGGGTCGTCTTCACGACAAGGTGAAGGAGAAGTTTCCGGACTTCGCGATCCGCGAGTACTGCCTGCAGGCCATGCAGCGCGGCAAGCACTCCATGCAGCTGTGCGCCGGCATCACCCGGGATCCGATCTTCGGTCCGGTCATCGTGTTCGGTATCGGCGGCTACAAGGTCAATATCCTGGCCGACCGCCAGGTGGCACTGCCCCCGCTCAACATGAGCCTGGCCTCGGACGTGGTGGGGCGCACCCATGCGGCCCGACTGATCCGCGAACACTCCAGCCATCCTGAGCGTGACCTGGCGCGGCTCTGCGAGCTCTTGGTCAAGCTGTCACAGATGGCCAGCGATCTGCCTCAGCTGCGCGGCCTGGAGCTCAACCCGCTGCTGCTCAACCGCGATGGCGTGGTAGCGGTGGACTTCGCCATGGACCTCGGCCCCCCCGCGCGGTTCGCGATCATGCCCTATCCCGAGGAGCTGCGGGAGTGGGTGACGCTCAAGAACGGCTGGCAGGTGGAGGTTCGCCCGATCCGGGCCGAGGACGCGCCGCTGATCACCCGTTTCCACGAGCAGCTCTCCGAGGAGAGCATCCGCTTCCGCTACTTCCACAACAAGGCCGACCTGACCCAGCGAGACCTGTCGAACCTCTCGCACATCAACTACGACCGGCAGATGGCCTTCATCGCCGAGCACCTGCGCGATGACGGCAGCAAGGAGATGCTCGGCGTGGTCCGCGTATGGAACGACCCGGACAACATCCGCACCGAGTTCTCGGTCATCATCCGCGACGACCTCCAGGGGCTGGGCATCGGCAGCCTGCTGATGAAGAAGATGATCAGCTACTGCAAGAGCGTGGGCACCCTGGAGATGATCGGCAAGATCATGGTCGACAACCACCCGATGCGCGCGCTCATGAAGCACCTGGGCTTCAAGCAGCGCTACAACATGGAGGAGCAGGTGGTGGATGCGGTGCTGCGGCTCAACGAGCCCGAGAGCGACTGGCAGAAGCATCGCCTGGAGAGCCTGCCGGACTGAGTCACCCGCCGAACGACGACGGCCCCCGTAGGCGGGGGCCGTTCCTTGGGAGCCGAAGGCGAGCTCAGGGCGCCAGGCGGAAGCGGTGCCAGCTGCCGTCGCGCCGTTCGTAGCGGATACGGTCGTGGAGCCGGCTCGGCTGCCCCTGCCAGAACTCGATCATGTCGGGAACGACCCGGTAGCCGCCCCAGTGGATGGGGCGCGGAACCTCCTGTCCCTCATAGGCGCGCTCGAAGCGCTGCTCGCGCTCCGCGAGCCAGGTGCGATCCGGGATCACCACGCTCTGGGTGGCCACCCACGCCCCCAGCTGGCTGCCGCGCGGGCGAGTGGCGAAGTAGGCATCCGACTCCTCGGGCGCCACCTGCTCCACCCGGCCCTCGACGCGCACCTGTCGGGAGAGCGACGGCCACCAGAAGACCAGGGCCGCATGGGGCACGTTGGTCAGCTCGCTGCCCTTGTGGCTGTGGTAGTTGGTGTAGAAGACCAGCCCCTGGTCGTCGATGCCCTTGAGCAGCACGATGCGGGCATGGGGGAGGCCCTGGCTGTCGGCAGTGGCCAGGGTCATGGCATTGCCGTCATCTCCCTCTTCTTCCAGCGCCAGGGTCAGCCACTCGTCGAACAGCGCCATGGGCTCGTCGGGGGTGGCGGACTCGTCGAGCTGGCCACCTTCATAGTCGCGCCGGATGTCGGCAATCTTGCGTGTCATGACCTTCTCCTCGGATTTTGTGCCATGGTCGCCGCTCGCCGGGTCGAGCTCAATACCTCGAACGGGGCGGGTGAGAGATATTTTCGGCTAACCTTATGGCGCCCAGCCCAGCTGCACCATCGCCATGTAGGCGCCGGTCCCGCCGATGATCGACAGCAGGGCGTTGCGCTGCCACAGGTGCAGGCCCACCACCGCCAGGGAGGCGAGGATCATCGGCCAGCCATCCGCTGCGGCATTGAGCTGGCCGTCGGCCAGCGGGCGGAAGTCGCGCAGGGCGTAGAGCACCAGGATCATCATCACCGCCGGCGGCAGGTAGCGCCCCAGGTGCAGGATCAGCGGGTGCTCCGCCTGTCGCGCCAGCGCCACGAAGGGCAGCACCCGGGTCGCGAGGGTCGCCGCGGCACACACCATGATGAATCCCAGCAGGTCGAGGCCGTTCATGGGCGACCTCCGGGCTGTCGACGCCGATAGTCGACCAGCAGCACCAGGCTGGCCGCCCCGATGGCCCCCAGCAGCAGGTGGCGGTCCGGCAGCAGCAGCATGGCCCCGAGACCGGTGGCCAGGGCAATGGCGAAGGGTAGCCACTGGCGCAGCCGTCGTGCCTGTTCCAGGGTCAGCACGATGAACAGCGCCGTGAGGGCGAACTCGATGCCGCGGCTGTCGAACGCCAGGGTCGTGCCGACCAGCACCCCGGCCATCGAGCCCAGCACCCACCAGAGCTGATTGAGCAGGCTGACCCGAAAGGCCTGGGCATGGTCCAGGCCGGCGTCCCCGGCCTGGCTGGTCAGCAGCGAGTAGGTCTCGTCCGTGAGGGCGAAGACCAGGTAGGGCTTGCGCCAGCCGGCCCCCTGGAAGCGTCGCAGCAGGGAGAGGCCATAGAAGAGGTGGCGGGAGTTCAGCATCAGGGTGGCCACGGCCACCTCCACCAGGCCGGCGCCGGCGGCGAGCAGGGTGACGGCCAGGAACTGCCCGGCCCCGGCATAGATGAGCAGTGACATCAGCAGCGCTCCCCAGGCCGGGATGCCCACCTCGATGGCGAGGATGCCGAAGGCCGCCCCCAGTGGCAGGTAGCCGAACACGACCGGCAGGGTGGTGACACCGGCTTCCTGCCAGGCATGACGCTTGGGCAAGGTGGACCTCCTTGTCGTCGTGCGGCATAGCGCCGACACTTTGATGAGCAGAACATTATACGCCTAGGCGGGCCGGGCCTCACCCGCCGGCAAGGATGTCGTTCCAACACCGCGAGGAGCCAGCACGATGCACCAAGTGAGGGTCTGGGACCTGCCGATCCGCCTGTTTCACTGGGCCCTGGTGAGCGCCGTGGCGCTCTCCTTCTACACCATGAAGACCGGCGGCGCGCCCTTCGTGTTTCCCGTGGAGATACATGGTCGGGCCGGCCTGGTCGTGCTGGGCCTGCTGCTCTTTCGCTGGGGCTGGGCCCTGGGGGGCAGCCGGCATGCGCGGCTGTGGCACTTCCTGCACGGGCCCGGGGCCATCGTGGACTATCTGCGCGCCCTGCGCCGCGGGCCGCTGCCGCCCTATGCGGGTCACAACCCCCTCGGGGGACTGGCGGTACTGGCCATGCTGGTGTCACTGAGCGTCCAGGCGGTCAGCGGGCTCTTCCTCAGCGACGACATCTTCTTCCAGGCGCCGCTGCATGACCGGGTCCCGGCCGATGTCAGCGACACCCTGCGCACCCTGCACCACTGGAATGCACAGCTGCTGATCGTGCTGATCGTGCTGCACCTGGTGGCCCTGGTGGTGCATCGGCTGAAGGGGGAGCGCCTGGTGGGCGCCATGGTCACGGGGCGCAAGCAGCTGCCGGCACGTCCCGCGGACCTGGCAGTCGAAGGCACGGACCCTGTGCGTGGAAGCCCCTGGCTGGCGGCTGTCCTGCTGCTGGTCGCCGTCGGGGTGGTGGGCTGGCTATGGTGGCAGCTGTGACAGGCGGCGGGCTGAGGTCAGGGCCGAGGCGTCACAGCGAGCCGCCTCGGCGCTGCGGCGTCGCGCCGGATCACTCGGCGCGGTAGTTGTCGTGGCAGCCCTTGCAGGTGTCGGCGACCGTCGCCACCTGCCGGCGCATGGCGGCGAAGTCATCCCCGCGGGCGAGCTCGGCCAGGGTGGCGGTCTCCTCGATCAGGGTCTGCTGGCGGGACTCGAAGTCCGCCCAGTCGTCGGCGATATCGGCCAGGGCATCGGTGTCGACACCATGGCCGCCCCCCCGCAGGGAGCCCTCGACGAACCCCTCCCAGGGGAGAGGCGCCACGGCGGCGAGGTTCTCGGCACGGCGGGCGAACACCTCGGCGTCGTAGTCGATCTTGCCCTGGGCCATGTCACCCAGCGGGCCGATCTGCCAGGCCATGACGCCCAGGGCATCCTGGCGGTACTCGATGGCCTTGTCGACGTCGGCCTGGCTGCTGGTCGAGGCGAGAAGGGCGGTGGTGAGGGTGGCGGCAGCGATGAGGGAAAGGCGGGATAGAGGCATCACGATCTCCGTTTCGTGTCCGTTGAGGGGATGACCGGTCGCCGCTTGACGCCGGTCACGCTCAGCCTAGCAGCTCCCTCGCCATCCGCTAGTCGGCCCGCTGCTGCCGGCTGCGGAAGCGGGCGTAGGCCGTGCAGCCGACGAACAGGGCCAGGGCGACCAGGGCCTCGGCTCCGCCGCGCAGCCCCTGGCCGGGCAGGGTCGCCACCATTACCCCCTGGGTGAAGTAGAGCAGACTGACGAAGGCCAGCCAGGCATGGCCGCGGGGGCGGCGCGTGAGGATCGAGGGGAGGAAGAGCACCAGCGGCAGCACGAAGGCCAGCAGGGGCACCAGCGGATTGCCGTCGGTGGTGACGATCACCCCACGATAGACCATCAACGCCAGCAGCAGGCCGTAGCTGCCCAGCACCAGCCGGCGCGAGCCGTCGGTCAGCCGGTCGAGCCCCTTGCGGGCTTCCACGCCTTCCAGCCACTGTCTCATTTGGCCTCCCGGCGCGAGGCCTCAAGGGCCAGGGCCAGCCGGGCCAGGCGCTTGCCCTGGGCGAAGGCCAGGTGGCGCTCATGCTCGTCCAGCGGCCGGTCGCTGCGCTTGCCGGCGACATGGCTCGCCCCGTAGGGCGTCCCGCCGGCGGCGGTCTCCATCAGCTCGACCTCGCTGTAGGGCAGGCCGGCATAGACCATGCCGTGGTGCAGCAGCGGCAGCAGCATCGAGACCAGGGTGGTCTCCTGGCCCCCATGCAGGCTGGAGGTCGAGGTGAAGGCCGTGGCCGGTTTGTCGACCAGGGCGCCACCGAGCCATAGCTCGCTGGTGCCGTCGATGAAGTACTTGAGCGGAGCGGCCATGTTGCCGAAGCGGGTCGGGCTGCCGATGGCCAGGCCCGCGCAGTGACGCAGGTCATCGAGGCTGGCATAGACGGCACCCGCCTCGGGAATCTCGGGGTCGACGGCCTCGCAGGTGGTCGAGACCGGTGGCACGGTCCGCAGGCGGGCCTCGATGCCGGGGCAGGACTCGACGCCGGCAACGAGGCGCTCGGCCATGGCGCGGGTGGCGCCGTGGCGCGAGTAGAAGAGGATCAGCACATAGGGGCGGTGGTCGGTCATGGGGGTTCCTGATGGCCTGAAGAGACGTGGCGTGCGGATGGCGCTCAGTCGAGCAGGGCAAAGGCCGCCTCGGGCGGACGGCCGACGACCGCCCGTCGCCCATCGTCGGCGATGGGCCGCTGCAGGATGCGCGGGTGGGTGACGATGGCATCGATCACCTGGCGGGGATCCTCGACATCGGCCCCCAGCTGCTTCCACTCGGTCTCGTTGCGCCGCACCAGCGCCGAGACACTCCCCTCCAGGCGCCGGACCAGGGAGCGCAGCTCATCGGCATCCAGCGGCTCGTCCAGGTAGCGGCGGACGGTCACCTCGGCACCGGCCTCCTCGAGCAGGGCCAGGGCCTGGCGTGACTTGGAGCAGCGCGGGTTGTGGAGGAGGGTGATCATGGACGCGTCCTTTTGCCACTCGGAGAGAAGGGGGCTCATTGTAGGCTGCGGCGGAATCTCGCCACAACCGACCGGACTCAGTCTGCGTCCCGGTGGCCGGGGAGGACGCGCTCGATGGCGCCCAGGACCGACATGATCACCAGCGCCATGAAGGTGACCATGGCGGCCAGTGCGAAGTTGTTGACCCCGGCCGCAATGCCGATGGCGCCGGCCAGCCAGATCGAGGCGCCGGTGGTGATGCCGTGGACACTGGCGCCGCTGCGAATGATGCTGCCGGCCCCCAGGAAGCCGATGCCCCCGATCACCCCTTCGACGATACGCGTGGGGTCGATGCGCGCGGAGGGATCTCCCTCGGCGGTGGCGAAGAGGATCTCCAGCCCCACGATCAGGAAAGCCGCGGCCCCGAGCGCCACCAGCATGTGCGAGCGCAACCCTGCGGGCTTGCCGCGCAGCTCGCGTTCCAGGCCCAGCACCAGCGCCAGGCCGGCGGCCACGCCCAGTCGGGCGAACATGTCGAGCAGCGAGATCTCGCTTTCCATGACATCTCCTTGAGCCGAAAAGACCGCCGGGGGTGGTGGGGTGAGGCACGGCGGGGCCGGCTTCAGTGACAGGATATCGCCTATCCCCACCCCCGTATAACCGCGAAGCCGCCTAATCGCGTCGTCGATAGGCCCAGGCGCGGCGGCCATCCGCCAGCGTCACCTGGACGCGATCATAGCGAATGCCCAGCCGCTCATAGCGATCCAGGCGGGCCAGCTCCCCGGCATCGACGGTCAGCACCAGGCCTTCCACTTCCCCGCGAGGGGCCTTTTCAAGATCCAGGTCGTTGCGCCGGTAGCCCTCCAGCACGGCGGGCTCGGGGTCGCCGACACGTCCGTAGACCAGCCAGCGGACCGGCGCATGGGTGAGGGTGCCATAGACGAAGACCCGGTGGGGCCCCTCCTGGACGGGAGCCAGGTGGTCGGGGCGGTCGTAGGTCCAGGGGCTGAGCAGGGAGAGCCACAGCCAGCCGGCCAGGGCCAGCGGGGTACCGAGGGCCAGGGCCCCCAGCCACTTGAGGGGTCGCATGGGGTATCCTTGTCATGGTCCGAGGGCCATCCTGCCACGATCGGGCCGGCGACTTAAGCCGCCGGGACGGCTCTGCTAGGATGGGATTTCCCCCATGACGTTCAGGAGGTGCCCCATGAGCCAGGTGAATCGCGACGACGTGGATTTCCGGGCACTGATGGAGGATGTGCGCCCCCTGCATGGCGCCACCAACCGGGCCGACCCCGGGCGCGCACGGCACGCACCCAGCGAGGCGCAGCTGGCCAGGCGCGAGAGTGCCGCGGCCGAGGCGGCGGGTCGCGACTTCCTCTCCGACGACTTCGTCGATCTGGTGCCGCCCTTCGACCCCCTGTCCTTCTACCGGGACGGCATCCAGCAGGCGGTGGTCGACCGCCTGCGCCACGGCGGCTACCCGGTGCAGGCCAGCCTGCACCTGCTGCGTCGGCCCCTGGAGGAGTGCCGGCGCCTGCTGCCGCCCTTCATCCGCGAGGCCTACGCCCACGACCTGCGCTCGGTATTGATCGTCCACGGCCGGGGGCGCGAGATCGACAGCCCGCCCAACGTGCTGCGCTCCTACCTGGCGAAGTGGCTCGGTGCCTTCGACGAGGTTCAGGCCTACGTCTCGGCGGCCCAGGCAGACGGTGGCCTGGGCGCGACCTGGGTGATGCTGCGCAAGAGCGAGCGGGCGAGGGCCGCGAACCGGGAGCGCCAGCAGAAGCGCCGCGGCTGAGACACCCCGGATACAAACGACGCCGCCGGCCCTCGGGCCGGCGGCGTGTTCTGCACGGAAGGGGGCGTCAGGCCAGCGCGGGTTGCGCGCGCCGCTGCGCGAGTTCGCGCAGGCGACGGCGGAACAGCGGCTCGGGGTCGTCGGTGCCCGGCTGGTAGCCGCGACTGAAGGTATCCAGGGCGCGCAGGGCATCCTCGACGACCTGGTCCTCGCGCAGCGAGAAGGCGTCGAAGCCGCAGCGGGACATGTAGAACAGCTGGTCGATCAGCACGTCGCCCAGGGCGCGAATCTGGCCCCGGTAGCCATGCCGCTCGCGCAGCAGTCGGGCGATGCTGTAGCCCCGGCCATCGGTGAACTTCGGGAAGTCGATGCCCACCAGCGGGGCCGCCATCAGCTCGTCGGCCAGCGCCGGCGTGAGCTCGGTGTCGCTGGGCAGCCAGGGGGCCAGGTCGTCGCGCCGGCCGGCGGCCTGCCACACCGCTAGGGGGACCAGGGCGGGACCCTGCGCAGGGGCGGTCTCCTCGTCGTGGCGGATCCAGTGGTCCTCGACCAGGCGGCGCTTGACGATCAGCGGGCGGGTGACGGTCTGCTCAGGCATAGACACGCTCCTTGAAGGGTTTGAGGCCGATGCGGCGATAGGTGTCGAGGAAGGTCTCGTCGGGCTGGCGGCTGCCGACATAGACCTGCAGCAGCTTGTCGATCACCTCCGGCACGTCCTCGCGGAAGAACGAGGGCCCCAGGATCTTGCCCAGGGAGGTGCCGTTGCCCTGGCTGCC
>NZ_JAWSUJ010000001.1:12324-138986 GCF_033549285.1 Halomonas sp. | reverse complement strand
CGCCACCTGCTCAAGGCGTGCCGCGGTGCGGTCGCGTTCGATGCTGCGCCGTCCACCGGCAAAAAGGGGCAGCCGCGCCGAGACGCCAACACTCCACTGGTCACCGCCGGTCTCGGCCAGCGACACGCCCGCCCTTTCCAGGGCGCCGACGCCGAACTGAACCAGCGGATCAGGCGACTCCCAGGGAGCCCGATCCCCCTCGCCGCCACGCGATAGCTCGGTCGCATAGCGGGCCTCCAGGCCCACCTCGGGTAGCCAGAAGGCGCGACGGCGCGAGGCAAGTTCACGCTGGGCGGCGCGACGCAGCTCGCCCAGCGCCTCGAGTTCCGCCGAGTCCCGCAGGGCGCTGGCCACCAGCCGCGACTGCCAGTCGGCGAAGCGCGCGGGATTGTCGAGAACCGCAGCGAAACGGGCATCCCCGCCCAGCCATTCGGCTCGCTCCAGGTCCGGCTCGACCGGCGAAAGCGGCATGGCCGGGTCGCGGCCGAGCCGGCGATTGAGCGCCACGCGCAGCCGCTCACGATCGGCGACCACTTGCTCGTGGCGCTCGCGGGCCTGGGCCAGCTCGGCCGCGAAGCGCGCCACCTCGCCGCGCCCCACCGCGCCGGCGGCCTCGCCGCGCCGCGCCTGGTCGTATTGGGCGCGGGCCAGGTCGAGGTCGGCCTCAAGCACCTCACGGCTGGCGTCGAGCCGTAGCAGATCCAGGACATCGCCTGCTACCTCGAGGGCCAGGTCGAGGCTCTCCACCTCGAGCTCGGCGCGCCGAGCACGGTCGAGGCGATCGGCAATGCCGATGGCGGCCAAGGCCGGCTCGGAGAAGAGCAGCTGTTCGAGCACCGCCGCACCGCTGCTCAACCGCTGGGGCTCCTGGCCGAGCGCCAACCGTGCCCGCGTCTCGTCGATCACCCGCCCGGTAGCCTCGAGATAGAGGTTGGGACGGTAGCGGGATGACGCCAGATCGCGATCGAAGGCCTCGACCTCGACCTCTTGGCGTGCCACGGCAAGCCCCAGATTGTCGGCGAGCGCCAGGGCCACGGCCCGATCAAGGCCCAGTCGACCGCCTCGCGGCGCGACGGCCCCGCCTATCAGGCGCGCACGACTGAGCAGGTCGAAGCTCGGCGGATAGCCGAGACGTGCAGCTGTCTCCAGGTTGAGCCAGGGACGCGCCAAGGTGGGCCGCTCACCCAGTGGTTCGGACCGGCGCCCGACGGCCAGATCGTCCAGGCGCAATGCCAGCATTCGCCGCCAGGCCTCATGGTCCAGCGCCTGTGGCGAGGAGAGCAGCACGCCACGCTCGACCTGACGGGCATCAGTCAGCGCCACGCTGGGCACGCCGACACCGACCAGCGTGTCGAACAGCCGGCGCTGAGCGGCCTCGTCGAGATGGGGCAGGGCCAGCACCAGCGCGGCATCGACACCACGCAGATGGGGGTCGTCAGGATCAAGGGAGGCGCCGACGGGCAGCGACACCAGCGCGATGCCATGGGCACGGGCCCCACCGGCCAGGGCGTCGACGGCGGCGTCGAGCGATCCGGGCGGGCCGATCACCACGACTCGGCTAGCGCCTGCTAGCGGCTCGAGGCCGAAAGGAGCGGAGGCGGCAAGAAAGGCGGGGGTTTCCAGGGCCTCCAATCCGGGGAGGCGAGCACCGGACCCGGGCGGGGCCGCGACCAGGGTGGGCGTGAGCCGTCCAGCCGACAGGCGCGAGAGTTCCTCGCGCAGGGCGGGGAAATCCGTCTCGCCACCCGGCAGCAGGTGCGGGGCCAGGGCGAGGTCGGCCGCCCGAACGACGGGCGGCGCCAACAGCAGGACCAGCAGCGGCACAACGAACAGGCGCTTCCATGCGGTGGCGTTCATGTCGGTCGACCGGTCGGTGAGCGAGGACCCCGAGTATAAACGACGCCTGGACGCTTGCCAGGCGAACTACCACTCCTCGCTGGTCTCGCGCAGGGCGGCGATCTCGGCCTTGGCCTCGGCGAGGCACAAGCGCAGCTCCTCCCCCAGCGCCGCACCGCTGCCCACGGCGATCAACCCCCGGGCAGCGCCGGTGGCGCGCCGGGCCGCGCCGTCATTGGCGTGAAGGGCCTCGAGCTTGCCGGTCAGCCAGGCCAGCCAGCTGTCGGGGCGTGCGGCCAGCTCGCGCAGGCGGTGCAGCTCGGCGATGCCGGCGCCCTCGGGGCCAAGCAGTTCACGCCAGTCGTGGCGCTCCAGGTGGGCGTGCTCGGTGATCTCGCGCAGCAGGGACTGCAGCGCCAGCTCGGCCAGCGCCAGGCTGCCCTCCTCCGCGGCCATGCGCCGGGCCTCGGCATGCTCGTCGTCGCCGGCCGGCACGTCGAGCAGCAGCGCCGCCTGGTAGAGCAACTGGTTGGTGCGCGCTCTCGGGGTCACTTGCGCTTGTCCTCCACCTGCCACTTGCGGCCGTCGTAGGTCGCGCGCCAGCCGGTGGCCTTGCCGGCCTCGTCGGTCATCACGAACTGCTCCCTGGCCTTGCGCGAGTAGCGGATCTGCGCCGGACGCCCGTCCGGATCCACGCTGGGGGCATCGAGCAGGTAGCGGTACTTGTCGGGCAGCTCCTCGGCGTGGGCCTTGAGCTCCTTGACCAGCGGCGGGCGGGTCTCGCGGTTCTTGGGGAACTTGCTGGCCGCCAGGAAGAGGCCGCTGGCGCCGTCGCGCAGCACATAGTGGTCCTCGACCTTCTGGCAGGCGAGCTCCGGCATGGGGATGGGATCCATCTTGGGCGGCGCCACCTCGCCGCTGCGCAGCAGCTTGCGGGTGTTCTTGCACTCGCTGTTGGTGCACCCGAAGTACTTGCCGAAACGTCCGGTCTTCAGCTGCATCTCGCTGCCGCACTTGTCGCACTCGATGGTCGGGCCATCATACCCCTTGATGCGGAACTTGCCGTGCTCGACCTCGTGGCCATCGCAATCCGGGCTGTTGCCGCAGATATGAAGCTTGCGGGTCTCGTCGATCAGGTAGCTGTCCATGGCAGTGCCGCACCTGGGACAGCGATGCTTGGCCCGCAACGCGTCGGTCTCGGCGTCCTCGCCGGCATCGGCGGCCACCGCCTCGTCGCCGGGCAACAGGTCGATGGTGGTCTTGCAGCGCTCCTTGGGCGGCAGGTTGTAGCCGGAGCAGCCCAGGAAGACCCCAGTGGAGGCGGTGCGGATCTGCATCTTTCGGCCGCAGGTCGGGCAGTCGATGTCGGTGGGCACCGGCTGGTTGGGCCGCATGCCCGCCTCGCTCTCGGCGACGGCGAGCTCCTTCTTGAACTCGGCGTAGAAGGCATCGAGCAGCGCCTGCCAGTTGCGCTCGCCCTCGGCCACTTCATCGAGGCCATCCTCCATGCGCGCGGTGAAGGAGTAGTCCATCAGGTCGGGGAAGGACTCCTTGAGGCGCTCGGTGACGATGTCGCCGAGCTTCTCGGCATAGAAGCGCCGGTTCTCCAGCTTGACGTAGCCGCGGTCCTGGATGGTGGAGATGATAGAGGCATAGGTGGAGGGGCGACCGATGCCGCGCTTCTCCAGTTCCTTGACCAGGCTCGCCTCGGTATAGCGGGCCGGCGGCTTGGTGAAGTGCTGCTGGGGGTCGAGCGCCTCCAGGCTCATGGGCGTGCCCTCGGCGAGGTCAGGCAGCGACTGGTCCTCCTCCTTGCGCCCCATCGGCTTCATCACCCGGGTATAGCCGTCGAACTTCAGCACACGCCCCTTGGCACGCAACTCATAGCCATCGACCTCGACAGTCAGGGTGCTGGAGAGGTATTCGGCAGGCGTCATCTGGCAGGCCACGAACTGGCGCCAGATCAGCTCATAGAGGCGCTCGGCATCGCGCTCCATGCCGGCCAGGTCGGTGGCCCGCCGGGCCACCTCGGAGGGACGGATCGCCTCGTGGGCCTCCTGGGCCCCCTCCTTGCTGGAGTAGCGATTGGGCGCCTCGGGCAGGTAGCGCTGGCCGAATTCACTGCCGATGAACTCGCGCACGTTCTCAACGGCATCCTTCGAGAGGTTGGTGGAATCGGTCCGCATGTAGGTGATGTAGCCGGCCTCGTAGAGGCGCTGGGCCAGGGTCATGGTCTTCTTCACCGAGAATCCCAGCCGGCCACTGGCCGCCTGCTGCAGCGTCGAGGTGATGAAGGGCGCATTGGGCTTGGAGCGCGTGGGCTTGTCTTCCCGCGCGGTGATCGCGAGGCTCGCCTTCCTGAGCGCCGCGATGCGCTCCAGCGTCTCGGCCTCGGAGGTCGGCCGGAACGTCTTGCCGTCCTGGCGGACCAGCTCGAAGCGCACCGTCTGGTCGTCGCCGGCAGGCTTCAGGTCGGCATGGACGTCCCAGAACTCCTCGGGAATGAAGGCGTGGATCTCGCGCTCGCGCTCGACGATCAGGCGGGTCGCCACGGACTGTACCCGGCCGGCGGAGAGGCCACGGGCGATCTTGGCCCACAGCAGCGGCGAGAGCATGAAGCCCACCACGCGATCGAGGAAGCGGCGCGCCTGCTGCGCCTCGACGCGCGGGATATTCAGGCTGCCGGGATCCTGGAAGGCCTCGCGGATGGCATTCTTGGTGATCTCGTTGAACACCACCCGCTTGTAGCGGGTCTCGTCGCCACCGATCGTCTCCCGCAGGTGCCAGGCGATGGCCTCCCCCTCGCGGTCAAGGTCGGTGGCGAGATAGACCGCGTCGGCCTTCTCGGCGAGCTTCTTGAGCTCAGCCACCACCTTCTCCTTGCCCGGCAGGATCTCGTAGTGCGCCTTCCAGCCATGCTCGGGATCGATACCCATGCGCCGGATCAGCTGGTCCTGGGCCTTGCGCTTGCGATGCTCGGCCTTCTCCTCCGCGGACATCTTGCGGGTCTCCGCGGCCTGGCGCGCACGCTCCTTGGGGTCCGTGGCTGCCTTGCCCGAGCCGCTGGTCGGCAGGTCACGGATGTGCCCCACGCTCGACTTCACGATGAAGTCGTTGCCGAGATACTTGTTGATCGTCTTGGCCTTGGCGGGCGACTCGACGATGACCAGTGACTTGCCCATAGTGCTCCACTGTGCTGATGGCGCCAGCTCCAACGCTGGCGCCAGACGGTTTCGGCCCGCCCTGTCCGGCGGGTGAAAAATGCGCTTACCCTACCCCAGCGGTCGCCGTCACGCCAGTCGCCGCCCGCCCCCGGTCAGGCAACCGCGACCGCCCGGGGGTGGGCGGCCTCTTGAACCTAGCTCCCCGAACACCATCACGCCAAGCCGGCAGAGGCCTCCTCCTCAACGACAGCGCCCCCGCCGGTCAGGGCGGGGGCGCTGGTGTGCCGAGGGACGACCGATCAGCCCTTGCGGGGCTTGCGCGGCGTCCGCCGACGCGGCGTGGCGCGGCTGGCCGTCTTGCGCTTGGCCGGCCCGGTGGAGCTGGTGGCCGTCTCCTGGCCCTCCGGCGAGGTGCCGCTGGCATCGGCCTCGGCGGCAGACGCGGCCTCGCTGCCCGCGGTCGACGCCTCGTCGGAGGCGCTTTCCACAGGTGCCTCGGGGCCGGCTTCACTGCCCGGCGCTTGCGCCGGCGCCTCGGCGACGGGCTCACTGGCCGGCTCCTGCGCCGGGGCCGCGGGGCTTGCCGCCTCGGCCGTCGGGGCCTTAGCGACCCCCTCACGCGGGTCGGCCTGTTCGGACGCCGGCTCGGCAGCGGGCAGCGACTCCATCAGGCTTTCCACCTCACGACGCGCCGCCTCGCCGGCCAGCGCCTCGCTGGCCAACCTGGCCTGGGCATCCCGAAGCGCCTCCTGCTCCTCCTGGGGCGCACGCTGGATGGCCTGGTGGAACAGCCCCTTGATGCGTTCGAAGCGGTCCGCCGCGTGCTCGCTCAACTCACCACTGGCCGCCAGGACATGTTCGATATGCGCCAGGTGGGCATCGATCTGGCTGGCCGTCTGCCCCTTGAGCAGGGTCGGGATAGCCTCAAGGGCTGCCTCGTGGTCCTGCTGAAGGGTGAAGAACTGCTCACGCACCATATGCTTGAAGTCGGCCAGCTGGAGGCCCGGCTCGAGCTCGGCCCGCGAGGCCCGCAGCCGCTTGAAGTTGCGCTCGTCGGTTGCCGGGGCGCCGCCCAGCACATGGATCACCGAACGCATGACCGCCTCGTGGCTGCCTCCCTCGGTGATCGCGTGGTGGACCTCCTCGCGGCGACGCTCGATGAAGCGGCGGTGCTCGGGTTCGGCGCCCGGGCGACGGCGATGCACATGGGCGTCACCGCCCAGACCCACCATGGCCTGCAGCACCGGCTGGCCGTAGAAGTCGAGGAAGAGGCGTTCGCTGCTGCTGTCGCGCAGGTCGCGCCAGGCGTTCAGGCTGCGGGTGACCTGGTCGGACAGGATGCCCTCCACCGCGCGGAAGACGTTGTCCTCGTGAACCGGATGGCGGTCGGCGCGCACCTTCTCGGCCAGCACCGGCACCGCGGTCATCAAGGGGTTGCGATCGGAGAGCAGGCGGTACCCCATGCGGTTGGGGTGCATGCGGCGCATCCACTTCGCCGATTCGGGCGTCGCCAGGGCCTGGATCCAGGGCTGCATGAACAGGCGGTAGAACCCCAGGTTGATCTCGGAGATCCGGGCCACGGTAGCGAAGCGGGTATCGTCATCGGGGCGGTGCTGGACCTCCCGGTCGAGCTCCTCGATGGTCCGCGGCGAGAACTCCAGCAGGTAGTCGCGCTCGATCAGCTCGGCATCCTCGCGCTCGGCGGCACTGGAGACTGTGGTCTCGTAGAGCCCGGGCGGCAGGACGTCGATGTAGTCCATGTTGGCGGTGAACTCGGCATGCTCCTTGCGGGAGACGCTGCCGGACACGAAGATGCCGAGATGGCCGGTGGTGTCATGGACGCAGTAGACGATGGTCTGCTCGTTGGCGATGACATCCTCGACCCCCTCGTAGAGGTCGCGCACCCAGCCCAGGGCCTGCGGCGGCGGGGTGATGTCGTCGCCCTTCGAACAGAACACCACCACCGGTGAACGCACGTTGCGCAGGTCGATGCGACGCCCGTCGGAGGTCACCAGCTGGGCCGTGGAGAGGCGGTTGCCGACGAAGAGGTTGTCGACGATGTACTGGATCTCGTCACCGCCCAGCACCACATGACCGCCCCACCAGCGCTCGAACTCCAGGTAGCGGTCCGCCTCGGTATCGACCTTGGCGTAGAGCTGATACTGCTTGCTCCACCAGGTGTTGGCGGGGTTCAGGCGCTCGAAGTTCTGGACCAGCCAGGCACCGTCGAAGAGCCCCGCCCCGAGGTCGCTGAACAGCGCCGTCATCCAGCTGCCGCCGGTCAGCCCCCCGGTATAGCGCATCGGTGCCTTGCCGCGTTCACCGGCCCAGTAGGAGAGCGGTGCGCCGGCAATGAGGATCGGGCCGAAGAGCTCCGGCTCGAGGGCCGCGGCCATCATGATCTGCCAGCCGGCCTGGCAGTTGCCGACCACCATGGGCTTCTCGGAGGTCTCCGGGTGGCGCTCGATAACGTGACGCAGGAAGGCGACCTCGGCCTCCACCACGTCCTCGACGGTCTGCCCCTGGACCGGATAGGGCAGGAAGCCGATGAAGTAGCAGGGATGCCCCGCCCGCAGGGCCACGCCGATCTCGCTGTCGGGCTTGAAGCCGCCGATGCCCGGGCCGTGGCCGGCACGCGGGTCCACCACCACGAAGGGGCGCATCTGCAGGTCAGTCTCCATGCCCTGGGGAGGGACGATGCGCAGCAGCTCATAGTTGACCGGGCGAGACAGCTGGCGCCCGTCCACCAGGACCTCGGCATCGAAGCCCAGCACGTTGGGCTTGGTCTTCTCGATATGCTCGAGGTACTGGTTGCCGCGCTGGCGCATGACATCCATGAAGAGCACGCTGCGCTCCAGGGTGTCGCGCCAGTAGTCGCAGGCAGCGCGTCCGAAACCGAACGGATCCACGAAGGGCAGCACGCTGGCTGCGGGAGTCGGTATCAGGGAATTCATCTTGAGCTCCAGGGTTGCTCGGTGCCGGGACATCTCCGACGCCGATGCATGAAATCGGGCTTTGTTGCAGTGCAATATAGCGCATGAGCGTTGCCGCTGCGAGCGCCGGATGCCGGAGTCCTAAGCGACATTCAGGGCATCCATGCCGCCGCCTCGGCCTCGCCCAGCAGCTCGACGAGGGCGCGGCGCCCGCGCCGCCAGGCCACCTCGGGGCGCCGCCCCCAGGCGACCAGGCGGGCCATTCCTCCCACCGCGGGGCGGTCCAGCCGCAGGCCGGGGCCGCCACCGAAGTGCACCGCGGGGGCGAGGGGCAACTGCCACAGCAGGGCATGTCCTCTCGCCTCGAGCCTCGACTGGCGATGGCGCAGGGGCTCGCCCGCGGCGAGCCTCAGCTGCTCGACCACCGGATCGATGCCGATCAGCGCCTCGTCGAGGGCCTCGTCGCCGGAAAGCCCCGGCGACATGGCCTCGAAGCCGATGACATTGCCGGCCACCCGGAAGGTGGCGACGACCAGCCCGACCGGGCCCAGGCTTGCCACACCCTGCACGGCGAGCTGCCCCAGGTAGCTGCGCTGTTCCGGGGTCAGCCAGGGCACGGGCGCCAGCATCGGTCCTGACCGGGGTGCATGGCGGACTGCCAGGTGCACCACCCGGCCCTGACCGTCGGCCAGCACCGGCACCCTCACCCGGCGCCCCTCCCCGACCGCGGACGCCAGCGGCAGGCCGGCCTCGCGCATCAGCCGCCACATGGCGGCACGGTCGGCCATGGCCTCGAGCATCACCGGGCCCGGGGCGATCAGACGCAGGTCGTCACGCCGGCAGGCGCCGGCAAGGGCAAGCTGGTGCTCGCCGCTTGCCTCGCCGGGGTGCAAGGCATCGCAGCCAAGCGTGCGGGCCCTGAGCACCAGGGCCTCGGGCTCCCCTTCGGCCAGGCGGAAGGCAAGGCCCAGCTCGTCGCTGGCCTGCTGCACGCGCAGTGCCGCCAGCCCCTGGGCCGCGACCAGCAGGCGCGAGAAGGCGTGGTCAGCCTGACACGACAAGAGAATGCTCCGGTGGCGGGGCGGGCAATTCCAGGAGAGGCCTCGGCGGTGCTAGCATGCGCGTGAGTCCCTCAGGAGCCGGAAGGCGTGCCGCCGGCGAACGAACCATCATGACCTCACCCCAGTTGCTCAACCGGCTGACCTTTCGCCAGCTGCAGGTATTTCGTGCCGTCTATGACCAGCACTCCTATTCGCGGGCGGCCGAGACCCTGGGACTGACCCAGCCCGCGGTCAGCGCCCAGATCCGCCAGCTCGAACAGGCCCTGGGGCAGCCGCTGTTCAAGTATGCCGGGCGCACCCTGCACCTGCTGCCCGCCGCCGATGCCCTGGCGGCCTCGACCCGGGCCATCTTCGGCCAGGTCTCGCGCCTGCAGATGACCCTCTCCGACATGGCCGGGACCATTCGCGGCGAGCTCAACCTGGCCGCGGTCTCCACGGCCCAGTATGTGGTGCCCTACCTGCTGGCCCGCTTCCGCGCCCGCTATCCGAGCGTCCAGGTGCGCCTGCGCGTCTGCAACCGCAGCCAGGCACTGGAACGGCTGGCCAAGCGATGCGACGACCTGGTGATCATGGCGCGGGTGCCCGAGGACGAGGCCCTGGCCTTCATGCCGATCCTCGACAACGAGATGATCCCCGTGGTGTGGCCCGGCCACCCGCTGCTCGAGGCCGAGGCCCCCTCCCTGGAGGACTTCGCCCGTCACTATGTGCTGATGCGCGAGCCCGGTTCCGGGGTGCGCAGCGCCTTCGAGGAGCTCGCCGCCGACCAGGACGTGCGGCTGCACCATGCCATCGAGCTGGGCAGCAACGAGGCCGTCAAGCAGGGCGTGATGGCACAGCTCGGGGTCTCGGTGCTGCCACGACTCGCGGTTCGCCTGGAGGTGGCGGCGGGCCTGCTGACGCCGCTGGCACTGCCCGGCTTTCCACTGCGCCACTCCTGGTGCACCGTGCATCCCAGGGACCGCTTCCCGACGCCGGTCACCGAGCTGTTCCTGCGCTTCGTGCGCGAGCACCTGTCCGAGCTCCACGCCCACTTCAGTGCCCCGCCGAGTCCCCTGCCAAGCCATGGCGTCGACTGCCTGCCGGTGACGGCGTACTGACCGTCAATGCCACTGACCCAGGTCACGAGCGCCGCGGGCCCGGCTGTCCAGCACGGCGAATCCTGTGGTATTTTATCAGCTTTCGACCCACGTATCATTCGACGTGCCAGGCTGCCTGGAACCGCCGATCGGCGCACTCCCGGAGACCCCGCGGCAGCGCCCTCATGGCGTCGACAGCCGGCGAGCAGAGAGGCTCACAGCTATGAGCGACACCCCCTCCCCACGCGTTTCCAGCGGCGAGAAGTACCGCAACGACCATGGCACCGCCGCCATCAAGGATGGCATGAAGGCGCGTCGCCAGGTCGAGGACGGCGCGGCCGACGGGCGCAAGCCGAAGTGGCTGCGCGCCCAGATTCCCGGCGGCGAACGCTTCGAGGCGGTCAAGAAGAACGTGGCCACCCACCGCCTCAGCACCGTCTGCGCCGAGTCTCACTGCCCCAACCAGGGCGAGTGCTGGAGCAACGGCACCGCGACCATCATGCTGATGGGCTCGGTCTGCACCCGCGCCTGCCGCTTCTGCGCGGTGGATACCGGCAACCCCAAGGGCTGGCTGGATCCCGAGGAGCCGGAGAATACCGCACGCTCGGTCGAGCTGATGGGCCTGCGCTACATCGTGCTGACCTCCGTGGACCGTGACGACCTCCCCGATGGGGGCGCCACCCATTACGCCGACTGCATCAGTGCCATCAAGGCCCGCACGCCCGAGGTGGTCGTCGAGGCGCTGACGCCGGACTTCGACGCCGCCCCCTCGGCGATCGAGCGCGTGGTCGACTCGGGGCTGGAGGTCTTCGCCCAGAACGTCGAGACGGTCGAACGGCTCACCGGACGGGTACGCGACCCCCGGGCCGGTTACCGCAAGACGCTGGACGTGCTGGCCCATGCCAAGCGTCACCGGCCGCAGGTGATCACCAAGACCAGCCTGATGCTCGGCCTCGGCGAGACCGAGGAGGAGATCCTGGCGACCTTCGACGACCTGCGGGCCATCGGCGTCGACATCGTGACCCTGGGCCAGTACCTGCGCCCCACCCGCAACCACCTGCCGGTGGAGCGCTGGGTCACCCCGGAGGAGTTCGAGCGCTATCGCGTGCTGGGCCTGGAGAAGGGCTTCATGGAGGTGCCGTCCGGCCCTCTGGTGCGCTCCAGCTACCGGGCCGACCGGGTGTTCGAGAAGAACAACCTGGGCCTGGCGGCCCCCGCCGAGGTGCCGGGCCAGCAAGCCGACCCGAACCGTATCGACGCGGTCAACGTGGGCTAAGCACCAAGCGGCCAAGCGGCCAAGCGGCCAAGCAATCCAGAGTGAGCCCCGGAACAAAAACACCCCCCGAAGACCATTGCCTTCGGGGGTTGCTTGTGGCTCGGCACATGGCGCTGGCCGGGGCTTGTTCTACCTCAGCACCTGCCGCCCATCACAGGTCAGCTTGGCGGCTCGGCGCTTGGCTGCTTGGCGCTGTTAACTCCCGCCCCAGTTCCCGCGCCAGGCACTCGGCCAGGCGCTCTCCCACCGCCTCGACGCCTGGGCAGTCATTGCAGAGATCCGCCAGCCGCGTCATGGCCATGCCGGCATAGCCGCAGGGATTGATCCGCGTGAACGGAGAGAGGTCACCGTTAACGTTGAGGGCCACCCCATGGAAGCTGGCGCCGCGACGGATCCTCAGTCCCAGCGAGGCGATCTTGGCCTCCCCCACATAGACGCCGGGCGCATCGGGACGCGCGTGGGCCACCACGCCATGCTCGGCCAGCAAGGCAATCACCGCATTCTCCAGGGCGCTGACCAGGTCGCGCACCCCCAGCCGCGAGCGCCGAACGTCGAGCAGCGGGTAGAGCACGACCTGACCGGGCCCATGGTAGGTCACCTGACCGCCGCGGTCGGTGGCCACCACCGGAATGTCACCGGGCATCAGCAGGTGTTCGGGCCTGCCGGCCTGTCCCTGGGTGAACACCGGATCATGCTCGACCAGCCAGAACTGGTCGGGCGTCTGTGCATCGCGGCCGTCGGTGAGGTCACGCATGGCCTGCCAGACGGGCGTATAGGGCCGACGGCCCAGGCGATGCAACTGGATGGGTGACAGCACGCTATCGTCTGCCATCAGACGACCATGTGCACGCGGCCGGTGGCCTTGAGCTCATCGAAGAGCGCCTTGAGCTGCACCTCGCCGGTGGCGCGGATCGTCAGGCGCAACGACTGGAAGCGGCCCCGGCGGCTGGGCACCACCTGGATGCCACTCGCGTCAAAGCCCGGGTCATGCCGGATGACGATCTGGCAGACCGTGGCGGCGAAATCCTCGGCGGCATCGCCGACGACCTTGATCGGGTAGTCGCAGGGAAAGGTGATCTTCGGCGGCTTGCCACCCGCCTGGCGACGGGGCTTGCGAAGGTCACGCAGGGAGTTGTCGTTCATGAAGCCTTCCGGCGGGTCGTGGATATCCGAGCATTTTACTCAACCGGGCGTGGGAGACCAACGCCGAGCGGTCAAGGGGTCAAGGGGTCAAGGGAGCATGGGATCAAGAAGCAAGCCAAGAGGTTGCTTGCTCCTTGATCCTTGTGCCTTGCGGCTGGCCGAAGGCCCTAGTCGAACCAGCCGCCGATCAGGTTGGTGAAGAAGCGCCGCACCTGGTCGAAGAAGCGCTTGAACAGCCCCCCCTCCTCGACGTTCTCGAGGGCGACCAGGGGACGCTCGCCGACCACCTCCTCGCCCTGGCGCACCTCCATGGTCCCCACCCGGTCCCCGGCCGCGATGGGCGCGGTGAGGTCGGCCTGGATGTCGAGCTTGGCGGTGAGCTCCTCGCTGCGGGCGCGCGGTACGGTCATGACCACGTTGCGATCGACGCCGACGCGCAACTCGTTCTTGTCGCCGCCCCAGACCCGTGGCGTGTTGAGCACGGCGCCGGCGTCATAGAGCTTGAGGGTCTCGTAGTAGCGGAAGCCGTAGCTGAGCAGCTTCTGGGTCTCCTGGGCGCGGGCCTCCTCGGACGCGGTACCCATGACCACCGAGATCAGGCGCATGTCGTCGCGCTTGGCCGAGGCCACCAGGCAGTAGCCCGCGGCCTCGGTCCAGCCGGTCTTCAGGCCGTCGACGCTGCTGTCGCGCCACAGCAACCGGTTGCGGTTGGGCTGCTCGATGCCACCATAGGTGAACTGCTTGCTGGCGTAGTTGGCGTAGTGCTCCGGGTAGTCGTTGATGATGTGCTGGGAGAGCAGCGCCAGGTCGCGGGCCGAGGAGTAGTGGTTGTCGTCGGGCAGGCCGGTGGCATTGACGAAGTTGGTGTTGTGCATGCCCAGCCGGGTGGCGTGCTGGTTCATCAGGTCGGCGAAGGGGCGCTCGCCGCCGGCCAGGTGCTCGGCCATGGCCACGCTGGCATCGTTGCCCGAGACGATGATGATGCCCTTGAGCAGCTCTTCGACCGTCACCAGGGTGTCGACCTCGATGAACATCTTGGAGCCCCCGGTGCGCCAGGCCTTCTCGCTGACGGGCACCAGGTCCCCCGGCGAGATGTTGCCCCGGTCGAGCTCGCGCTCAACGAGGTAGGCCGTCATCAGCTTGGTCAGGCTGGCCGGCGGCAGGCGCTCGTCGGCGTTGTGCTCCACCAGCACCCGCCCGCTGTCGGCATCCATCAGGATCCAGGAGCTGGCCGCCAGCTGGGGCGGCGAGGGGATCATGGTCTGCGGGGTCGGGATCACCTGGGCCGTGGCCTGTGACACGACCAGCAGCAGGCTGATCAGCAGCGGCAGCAGCCGGCAGCGGCGGAAGAAAGGCGTGAATCTCATGGCAGGGGTTCTCATCAAGGGCATCGCGGGGTGGTTCGAAAAAGGGGCACCGACTCAGTCGGCATCGTTGACGACAAAGGCCTGGGCAAAGCCCGCCCGGCGCAGCTGCTCGCGGACAGGGTCCACCTGGCCGGCATCGTCCAGGGGGCCGACCTGGACCCGATGCAGGCCGGTGGCACTGGCGACGCGCACGGGGCGGTCGATCTCGCCCTCCAGGCGCGACTTGAGCTGCCGGGCACTGTCGGCGGAGCCCAGGGCCGCGACCTGCAGGAAGACGCCGCCGCCGGCCATGGGCCGGACGCGGGCGGCCGCAGGAGCGGCGGGGGCCGGTGCCACGGCTTCGCTGCGGGGCGAGGGGCCCCCTGCCGCCCGGGAGGCATCGCCGTTGTCGGCGATCCAGCGCTCCACGTCGATGGCCTCTACCTTCACCCGGCCGGTGCCCTGCTCGAGGATACCCAGGCGGGCCGCCGCCGCGTAGGAGAGGTCGATCTCGCGGTCGCTATGGAAGGGGCCACGGTCGTTGACCCGCACGATCGCCGAGCGCCCGTTGTCCAGGCTGGTGACACGGACGAAGCTCGGCAGGGGCAGGGAGCGGTGGGCGGCGCTCATCTTGTACATGTCGTAGATCTCGCCATTGGAGGTCGCATAGCCATGGAACTTCTCGCCGTACCAGGAGGCCCTGCCCTGGCGGCTGTAGCCACTGGCATCCGCCATCACCTCATAGCGCTTGCCCCACACCTCGTAGGGCGACTTGTTGCCTCCCCTGGAGCGCGCCTCGCGACGCGGCTCCGCGTCGGGCACCTCGGCGACATCGGGCGGGTCCTCAGGATAGGCATCACCGGAGAGCGCATACCGCTCACCGCTTCCCGAGGTGACGGGCGCCTGGCCGGACGCCTCTCCCGAGGAAGGACGGGAACCACCACCACCTCCGGCACAGCCGGCCAGCAGCAGCAGCACGCTCAGGGCGGCAAAGGTGCGTCTCATGAGGCCTCCTCCGGAGTGGTGTCGGTGGCGTCGAGCCAGTGGGCCTCCAGGCCGCGCGCATCGGCAATCGCCTCGGCCAGCTCGGTCACCGCCATGGCATAGAGATGACTGTGGTTATAGCGGGTGATCACGTAGAAATTGTGCTCGCCGAGCACGTAGCGCCAGGCGTCCTCCCCAACCTCCAGCGCCACCGGCAGCAGGCGATGCTCGTCGGCCAGCGCGCCCGGGACCTCGAGGCCCGCCGCGGCGAGTTGTGCTGCCGGCACCGCGGGGGGCCGTGCGGCGCGATTGAAGTCGATCTCCTCGGGAGGCGTGGCGGGGCCCTCGGCCTCGTGGTAGATCGGCTCACCAGCGCGCCAGCCATGCTCGGCGAAGTAGTTGGCCACACTGCCGATGGCGTCCACCGGATTGGTCCAGAGGTCGCGCAGGCCATCGCCGTCGAAGTCCACGGCGTAGGCGCGGTAGCTGGTGGGAATGAACTGCGGATAGCCCATGGCCCCCGCGTAGGAGCCGGTCAGGCTGCCGGGAGCCCGCTCCTCCTCGTAGGCGATCTCCAGGAAGGCGGCCAGTTCACTGCGGAAGAAGCTCCCCCGGCTGGGGTGATGGAAGGCCAGGGTTGCCAGGGAATCGAGGACCCGGTGGCGGCCGGTGACGCCACCGTAGCGGGTCTCCACGCCGAGGATGGCGGCGATGACCTCCGGGGGCACGCCATACTCGACCTCGGCCCGCTCGAAGGCCGCCGGGTGGGCCTCGATGAAGGCGACCCCGTTGGCGATGCGTGGGGCATCCAGGAAGATGGCGCGATACTCGTGCCAGGTGAGGCGGCGTTCAGCGGCACCGGCCATGGCATCCAGGACCGTCTGGCGGAACTCGGCCTCCGCCAGGGCCGCCTGGAGCCAGTCGCGGTCGACGCCCTTGTCGACCAGCTCCTCCACCAGGCGCCGTGCCTCGGGATGGCGCTGAGGATCGAAGTCCGCCGCCAGGCCGGTCGTCGCCCCCCATGCCAGCAGCCCTCCCGCGAGCCAGGCCATCCAGCGCTTTCTCCGTGGTGACGACACCGTCATCGTTGCTCTCCCTGAATGCTGAATGCTGCCTAGCGCGGCAGCAGGCGGCGGTGGGCATGAATGGCCATGAGAATACCGAAACCCGCCATCAAGGTCACGCTGGAGGTCCCCCCGTAGCTGACCAGCGGGAGCGGCACGCCGACCACCGGCAGGATGCCGCTGACCATGCCCACGTTGACGAACACATAGATGAAGAAGGTCAGGATGATGCTGCCCGCCACCAGGCGCCCGAACGTCTCCTGGGCGGCGCCGGCGAGCCAGAGCCCGCGTCCCACGATCAGTAGGTAGAGCAGCAGGAAGGCCAGCATCCCCACCAGCCCGAACTCCTCGCCGAGCACCGCGACGATGAAGTCGGTATGGCGCTCGGGCAGGAACTCCAGCTGCGACTGGGTGCCCTGCAGCCAGCCCTTGCCCCAGAAGCCCCCGCTGCCGATGGCGGTGGTCGACTGGATGATGTTCCAGCCCGCGCCCAGCGGGTCGCTCTCGGGGTCGAGGAAGGTCAGAACCCGCTGGCGCTGGTAGTTGTGCATGTTCATCCACAGCAGCGGCAGCGCGGCCGCCGCCAGCGCGCCACAGAACAGGATGAAGCGCCAGGAGAGCCCCGCCAGCAGGATCACGAAGACCCCGGCAACGGTGACCAGCAGCGAAGTGCCGAGGTCGGGCTGCTTGGCGATCAGCACCACCGGCAGGCCGATGATCACCGCGCAGACCACCAGGTCGCGCCAGCGCGGGGGAAGCGGCTGGCGGCTCAGCCAGGCGGCGACCATCATCGGCATGGCCAGCTTCATCAGCTCCGAGGGCTGGAAGCGGATCACCCCGGGAATCACCAGCCAGCGCTGGGCGCCCATGCCCATGTCGCCGATCAGTTCCACGGCCACCAGCATCAGCACGCCGGCCACGTAGACCGGTGGCGTCCAGCGCAGCAGGGTCGTCGGCGAGAGCTGGGCGAGTCCTGCCATCACCACCAGGGCCACGCCGAAGCGGATCGCCTGGGCCGTCACCACCGGCAGGCGCTGGCCACTGGCACTGTAGAGCACCACCAGACCGGCCAGCATCAGCACGAGAAGCATGCCGAGCAGCCAGGGGTCCAGGTGGATCCGCTCCCAGAGGCTGCGCCGCCGGGCGATGCCGCTCAGGGAGGGCTTCACGGGATGGGCCCGCAGGCCACGGGTCAGCTCGCTCCAGCTCATCGTCAGTTCCCCGCCACCCGGCCGTCCTCGCGCTCGAGCACCTCGCGCACCTCCTCGGTATCCGGGGCCTCGTCCTCGAGCAGCCAGGCGTCGATCATCGCCTTGGCCAGGTGGGCGGCATGGGTGCTGCCCCCGCCGGCATTCTCGACGATCACCGCCACGGCAATCTGGGGATCCTCCACCGGGGCGAAGGCCATGAACAGGGCATGGTCGCGCAGCCGCTCCTTGAGCTCGTCGGCGTTGTACTTCTGGTCCTGGCCCAGGGAGAACACCTGAGCGGTACCGGACTTGCCGGCCATGCGGTACTCCAGGTCCTTGCCGATGCGCCGCGCGGTCCCCTCATGGCCCGAGACCACCTTTTCCATGCCGGAGAAGACCCGGTCCCACCACCCCTCGTTGCCGAGCGTGATATCGGGCGGGGTATCCGGCAGTTCGACGGGCACCTGCTCGTCACCGACCCGCCGGGCCAGGCGCGGCTTGACCCACTGGCCGCGGTTGGCCAGCACCGCCGTGGCGGTGGCCAGCTGCAGCGGGGTGAGCTGCCAGTAGCCCTGGCCGATGCCCACCGAGAGGGTCTCGCCGGGGTACCAGGGCTGGTTGAAGCGCCCGCGCTTCCAGTCCCGTGAGGGCATCAGTGCATCGCTCTCGCCCTGGACGTCATGGGCGACGCGCTGACCGAAGCCGAAGGCCGACATGTTCTCGTGGATGCGATCGATGCCCAGGTCATGGGCCAGGGAATAGAAATAGGTGTTGTTGGAGACGGCGATGGCGCGTTCCAGATCGACGCGGCCATGCCCCCAGCGCAGCCAGTTGCGGTAGCGCCGGGAGTCGTTGGGCAGCTGGTAGTAGCCGGGGTCGCGGATGGTGGTGTCGGGGGTGATCTTGCCCTCGGCCAGCCCCGCCAGCGCCAGGAAAGGCTTGATGGTGGAGCCCGGCGGATAGTGACCGCGGATCGCCCGGTTGTAGAGCGGCAGGTCCAGGTCCTCCTGCAGCGCCCGGTAGGAGGCGACGTCGATGCCGGTGACGAACTGGTTGCTGTCGAACCCCGGCACCGACGCCAGGGCGAGGATCTCGCCGCTCGGCGGGGCGATCGCCACGATGGAGCCGCGACGGCCGTCGAGCAGCTCCACGGCGAGCTTCTGCAGCTCGCTGTCCAGCGTCAGGGTCAGGTCCTTGCCCGGCACCGGGTCGGTGTGACCGAGCTCGCGCAGCACTCGGCCGCGGGCATTGGTCTCCACCTTGCGCAGCCCCGCCTGGCCGTGCAGTTCGTCCTCGTAGAAGCGCTCCACCCCCGTCTTGCCGATGAAGTGGGTGCCGGCATAGTTGCCCGAATCCAGGCCCGCGAGCTCCTCGGCGTTGATCCGCCCTACATAGCCCAGGGCGTGCACCATGGTCTCGGCATCGGGATAGTAGCGCAGCAGCTGGGCCTCCACCTCGACGCCAGGCAGGCGATGACGATTGACCGCGAGCCGGGCGATCTGCTGCTCCTCGAGGTCGCTCATCAGCAGTGCCGGCTGGAAGGGACGCTGGCGCTGGCGGGACCGTACCCGGAAGGCCTCGACCTCCTCCTCGGGAATCTCCAGCAGGTCGACCAGCAGCGACAAGGTGGCATCGAGGTCCTCGACCCGTTCGCGGACCAGGGTGAGGTTGTAGGTAGGGCGGTTCTCGGCCAGCAGCACGCCGTTGCGATCGTAGATCAGGCCACGCGTGGGCGGCAGCGGCTCGACCCGCACCCGGTTCTTCTCGGAGCGGGTGCTGTAGACCTCGTGCTGCACCACCTGCAGGTAGAACAGCCGCCCGCCCAGGAGCCCGGTCAGGCACACCACCACCAGCACGGCCAGCAGCGAGCGCATGCGGAAGACACGCAGCTCCTGTTCCGGGTTCTTCAGGGTTTCGCGGCGCCGACGCATGCTCGGTGATGACCTCGGTATTAATGAGCAGAAGAGCCTTCAGCGGCCCTGGAAAAAGAAGAGCCTTCAGCTGCTCTGGAACAAGAGAGCCTTTCAGTGGCTCTGGAAAAAGAGCCTTCAGCGGCTCTGGAACATGAGCCTTCAGCGGCCCTGGAACAAGAGCCTTCAGCGCAACTGGATCAGCGAGTCTGCCGCGATGACGGGGCAGAACTCGGGCGTCAGCGATGATAGGGATGGCCGACCAGCAGGGTCCAGGCACGGTAGAGCTGCTCGGCCAGCAGGATGCGCACCAGCGGATGGGGAAGCGTCAGCGGCGACAGCGACCAGTGCTGGTCGGCACTCGCCGAGAGCGACGGCTCCAGCCCATCCGGCCCCCCGACCAGCAGCACCACGTCACGCCCCTCGAGGCGCCAGGCGTCGGTTTCCCGGGCCAGTTGTTCGGTGCTCAAGGCCTTGCCCCCGACCTCCAGGGCGACCAGGTGCTCCCCACCCTTGAGGCGCCCCCGGATGCGCTCGGCCTCCAGGGCCATGGCCCGGGTCACATCGGCATTCTTGCCGCGCTGCCCCGGCGCGATCTCCTCCACCTCCAGGGAGAAGTCCCTGGGCAGGCGCTTGCGATACTCCTCGACACCCCGCGACACCCAGTCGGGCATGCGCGTGCCCACCGCCAGCAGGCGGAGCCTCATGAACCGGGCACCCCTTCCTCGAGACGGGATTCCGCATCGCTTGGCAGGTCGGCCCAGAGTCGCTCCAGGTCATAGAGCTGCCGGGTCTCGGGCAGCATCACGTGCACCACCAGGTTGCCCAGGTCGACCAGCACCCAGTCGGCGCCGTTCTCCCCCTCGACACCCAGCGGTGGAATGCCCTGCTCCTTGGCGGCCTGGACCACATGGTCGGCGAGCGCCGCCACATGGCGGCTGGAGGTACCGCTGGCCACCACCATCAGGTCGGTCACGCTAGTCAGCCGTGAGACATCCAGGACGGCAATGTCCTGGGCCTTGAGGTCCTCCAGTGCGTCGATCACCAGAGTCTTGAGTGCGTCGATATGCATAGCCCTTCGTGTCAGCCCTTCGTCAGCGGGAAATCCTCACCCCCATTGTACCGGCTCGACGCCCGCGTGGGCAGCACTCAGCCATGCCGATAGAGGCCCCGCGACAGGAGATGCGCCTCCACCGCCTCCGGCAGCAGGTAGCGCACGCTAAGGCCCGATGCCAGGCGCCGGCGCACCTCGGTGGCCGAGATCGCCATGCGCGATGGCAGCCTGAGGCGCAGCAGCCGCCCGGCGGGGCGGGCCATCAGCGCCTCGCCCTCCTCGACCTCGCGCCCGGCCAGCAGGTCGACCAGCGCCTCGGGCAGCGCCGCCTGGTGGTCCGGTCGATCGATCACCACGACATGGGCCAGCGCGAAGAGCCGCTCCGGCTCGTGCCAGTCGGCCAGCCGCAGGAAGGCATCGTGGCCCAGCGCCATTACCAGGCGCGCATCCGCGCCCAGCTCGCGGCGCAGGGAGGCAAGGGTATCGGCACTGTAGGAGGGACCCTCACGCTCGAGCTCCCGAGGGTCGGCGACCAGGCCCGGCGTGTCACCGATCCCCAGCCGCAGCAGGGCGAGGCGGTCGGCGGCCGAGACCCGGGGCTCGCCGCGCAGCGGCGGCATGGCGGCGGGCACCATGTGCACCCGATCCAGGGCCAGCGCCTCGCGAAGCTCCACGGCGCTGCGCAGGTGACCCAGGTGGACCGGATCGAAGGTGCCGCCGAGCATGGCGACCCGGGGCGGGCTCGGCGGGTCGCGCTCGGCCCTGACGGGCAGGCCAGTCAGGCTCACCGGCGCACCTGGCCGTCGCCGAGCACCACGTACTTGCGGGTGGTCAGCCCCTCGAGCCCCACGGGGCCCCGGGCATGCAGGCGATCGGTGGAGATGCCGATCTCGGCACCCAGCCCGTACTCGAAGCCGTCGGCGAAGCGGGTCGAGGCGTTGACCATCACCGAGCTCGAGTCCACCTCGGCGAGGAAGCGGCGCGCCAGGCCATAGTGCTCGGTGACGATGGCGTCGGTATGGCGCGAGCCATAGCGCTCGATATGCGCCATCGCGGCATCGATGCCATCGACCACGCGGATGGCCAGCACCGGGGCCAGGTACTCCGCCTGCCAGTCCGCCTCGGTGGCTTCAAGGATGTCACCGAGGATCGCCCGGGTCCGCTCGCAGCCGCGCAGCTCGACGCCATGCTCGCCATAGGCGCGGGCCAGGGTCGGCAGCAGGGTCTCGGCCACCGGCGCATCGACCAGCAGGGTCTCCATGGTGTTGCAGGTGCCGTAGCGATGGGTCTTGGCATTGACCGCGATGGCCAGGGCCTTGTCGGGGTCGGCACTGGCATCGATATAGACGTGGCAGACGCCGTCGAGGTGCTTGATCACCGGCACCCGCGCCTCCCGGGTGATGCGCTCGATCAGCGACTTGCCGCCACGCGGGATGATCACGTCGACGTACTCCGGCATGCTGATCAGGCGGCCCACGGCGGCCCTGTCGGTGGTGGCCACCACCTGGACGGCTCCCTCGGGAAGGCCGGCCCGCGCCAGGCCGGCGCGAATGCAGGCGGCGATGGCGGCGTTGGAGTCGCGTGCCTCGGACCCGCCCCGCAGGATGGCCGCGTTGCCGGACTTCAGGCACAGGCTCGCCGCCTCCAGGGTGACGTTGGGACGCGACTCGTAGATGATGCCGATCACCCCGAGGGGCACGCGCATCTGGCCCACCTGGATGCCGCTGGGCCGCGAGCGCAGGCCGTCGATCTCGCCGACCGGGTCCGGCAGGGCAGCGACCTGGGCGAGCCCGTCGATCATGGCATCGAGGCGCGTGTCGTCCAGCGCCAGCCGGTCGAGCAGCGCCGCCTCCAGGCCACTCTCGCGCCCCCGGGCGAGGTCGCGGGCGTTGGCGGCCAGCACCTCGCCCCGGGCCTGCTCGAGGTGCTCGGCCATGGCCAGCAGGGCGGCATTCTTGGCCGCGGTATCGACGCGACGCATCCGGGTGGCCGCCTCGCGGGCGCCCTGCCCCAGGCGCTGCATGTAGGCGTCGACATCGCCGATATCGGGGGTCGCGGGGTCGTGGTCCGAGCGGGAGGCTTGAGCTGTCATGCCGTTGCGTGTCTCCTGGGGCCGGCGACGCCGCGACAAGGGCGCTGCCGGCGTTATACTGTGCCGTAAACCGGGAAGGGAATCATACTAAGCCACCATGCAGACCAAGTACAAAGTCGGACTGCTGCGCGGCAACCTGCTGGTCGCGGCGCTGCTGCTGGCGCTGCTGGCCATCGTCACGACGACCCTGACCGAGGCCCTGCTGCTGTGGCTGGCCGCGACCTGGCTGGCCGTCACCGCACTGCTGCTCGCCTTCAACCATCGCCGCCCCGCCACCGTGCCCTGGCAGCTGCTGCCCGGCCTGCTGCTCGCCGCCCTGCTGTGGGTGGATCCCGAGCGGCACGTTACCTGGCTGTGGGCCTGGGCGGTGCTGCTGATGCTTCCCCAGCCCCGCTGGATCCTGCTGCTCGAGGCCCTGCTGGCCCTGGCCACCTGGTGGCCGCTGCGCGAGCTGCTGGGGCTCGAGCAGTGGGCCCTGGCCGGCCTGCTGCTCGCCGCCCTGATGCTGCTGGGGCTCTCACGGGCCCTCGACCTTCGCGCGCTGCGCCAGAGCAGCCTGCGCCGAGCCCGACTGGTCCCCGGCCTGCCGCTCTGGCCCGGCGCCAGGCTGGACCAGGACCTCGCCCTCGAGCGGGGCCGCAGCCGTCGCGAGGAGGTACATGCCGAACTGCTGCTGCTGCACGCCCCGCGACACCGCTGCTGGTCCCTGGCCCACCGGCTCTGCCGCCTGACCCACAGCTTCGAGCCCTGCTACCGCCTCGACCCGCGAACCCTGGCGGTGATCCTGACCAGCCGCAACCGCCGCGAGGCCGGGGAGCGTCGCGAGGCGCTATGGCGCCATCTCGACACGCGAGGCCCGGCGCGGGTGATCGCCCTGCCCGACCTGGCGTCGCTGGAAGACGAGCAACAGGCGCTGGCGCGACAGGTCGCAGGGCTACAAGTCACTGGAGCCGGCGATGCCTGAACGCCGATTCCGCTTCCTGCGGCTGTTCGCGGCCTGGTACGCCAGCGGCGCGCTGCTGCTGCTGGGCATGGCCCTGTGGCTCTACCTGATGGGCGAGTACGAGCGCATCCCCCTCCCCGCCGCCCTCTCCCTGCTGATGCTGGTGGCCACCCTGCTGAGCGTGACGCGCGAGGATCACTCGCGGCTGGCCGCCTATCTGGTGCTGATCTGCGGTTACCTGCTGATCGCCGTGGAGCTGCCCCGACAGTCGGGACTGCCATCGCTCTGGGTGGGGGTGCCGCCGGTCCTCACCCTGCTGCTGCTGCCGCTGGGCCCGGCCATGCTGCTCAACGTGGCGCTGACACCGGTCTGGCTGGCCCTGCTCGGCAATGGCGAGCTCGACCGGAACATGCTGCTGGGCTACCTGACGCTGGTGGTGGTGGCGGCCCTGGTCCCCTGGGAACAGGTCCGCCAGCATGCCCTGCTGCGGGCCACCGACCCTCGCGACCCCGAGTGCCCGGCGGTGGGACGCGAGGCCCTGCACGAACGGCTGGCCAGCGAGGCCGAACGCGCCGCGCTGCTCGGCCAGCCGCTGGCCGTGCTGCTGCTCCACCTGCCCCAGCTGGAGATGGCGGAGGAGCAGTTCGGTGCGCGGGCGCGACAGGCCCTGCTGGACGTCCTCTGCCAGTCCGTCGCCAGCCGCTGTCGCGACCACGACATCCTGGGCCGTGAGGGCCCGGCGGATTTCTGGCTGGTGCTGCCGGACACCACCGAGAGCGGCGCCCTGCTGGTGCAGCAGCGGCTCGGCCAGGCCCTCGAGCAGGCCACCCTGATGGAGACCGGCCCGCTGGAGGCACGGCTGCGCCTCTGCCGGCCTCGCCCGGGAGAGTCCCGGCAACGATTCGAGCAACGCCTGCAGGCCGTCAGCCAGTCCCTGGCCGATGGCTGAGCCGCGGCACCGCGAGCGCACGGCACGGCAACGGAGCACCTCTTGAGCATCGCCGACACCCTCTTCCAGCTGTCGCCCTCCCCGGAGCTGCTGCTGCTGATCATCGCCGTCATCGCCCTGGTGGAATCGCTGGCGCTGGTGGGGCTGCTGGTACCGGGGGTGGTCCTGATGACCGCCGCCACCTCCCTGGCCGGCCACCAGGAGCTGGCCGTGGGTCCGGTGCTCGGCGCGGCCTTCCTCGGCGCGGTGGCCGGCGACGGCCTGAGCTTCCTGCTCGGCTACACCCAGCGCGAGCGGGTGACCTCCCTGTGGCCGCTGTCGCGACATCCCGAATGGCTCGCGCGGGGCGCCCGCTTCTTCCAGCGCCACGGCCCGCTGTCGGTCTTCCTGGGCCG
Source organism: Halomonas sp. (assembly GCF_033549285.1). Lineage (GTDB taxonomy): Bacteria > Pseudomonadota > Gammaproteobacteria > Pseudomonadales > Halomonadaceae > Halomonas. Next base: position 114,570 of record NZ_JAWSUJ010000001.1, on the reverse strand, counting down.
CTTCGTGGGGCCGGTGAGACCGGTGGTGCCGCTGATCGCTGGCATGCTGAGGATGTCGCCCCGCACCTTCACCTGGGCCAACCTGGGTTCGGCACTGCTCTGGGCACCCGCCTACGTGCTGCCGGGCTTCCTGTTGGGGCGCACCTGGCAGCAACTGCTGGACCTGCCCGAGGGCCTCAAGCCCTGGCTGGTCGCCCTGGGCGTGCTGGTGGTCATTCTTGCCGTGGTGTTCTCCTGGTGCCGTCACCTGGTGACCCGCGACGGGCTCGCCTACCGCGGCCTCGCCTGGCTGTCGCGGCGCACGCCCCTGGGCCGGCGCCTCTGGCGGCTGCTCGCCCCACCCCACGAGGAGGAGCCGCCCCTGGCCTCCTGGCTGCTGCTGATCCTCTCCCTGGCGGCCTTCTCGGCCTGGACCCTGGTGGTGATCCACCACCAGGGGCCATTGGCCATGGACCTGCGTCTCGCGGGACTGATGGGGAACCTCGCGCTGCCTGGCCTGGACGCCTTCGGGGAGGTGATGGCCAGGGCCGGCGACCTGCTGGGCGTGCTCGCCCTGACCCTGCCCTGGGCAGCCTGGCTGCTGCGGCGCCGCCACCGGGCGGCCTTCTGGCACATCGGCGGCGGGCTCGCCGGCATCGCGCTGCTCAACACCCTGCTCAAGGCGACCATCGGCCGGGCGCGGCCGGACACGCCCGCCCACCTGGCCGACTCGCTCTCCTACCCCAGCGCCCACACCTCGACCGCGGTGGTGCTGTTCGGCATGGCCGCGGCCTTCGCCAGCCGGGAGCTGCCCTACGGCAGGCGCTTCCTGGCCTACTGGGCCGCCATTGCCGTGATCCTGCCGATGGCCCTGTCACGCCTGCTGGTCGGCGTGCACTGGCTCAGCGACCTGATCGGCGGCGCCCTGCTCGGCCTGGTGGTCTGTGCGCTGGTACAGTTGGCCTGGCAGCGACATCCGCGCCTGCGCCTCGCCCCCTGCCCCTGGCACCTGCTGGGCGTGGCGTCGCTGGTGCTGGTCGCGGCCCGCATCGCCTGGCTGCCGCTGGTCTAGCGCCGAGCGCCGAGCGCCGAGCGCCGAGCGCCGAGCGCCGAGCGCCGAGCGCCGAGCGCCGAGCGCCGAGCAGAATGATGGCATCGGCCGTCATGACCTCAAGGCTGCTTGGCTGCTTATGGCTTCGGGTTACCCCAGGGCCAGCCAGAGCCCCACGCCGACCATCAGGCTCCCGGCGACGCGATTGAGGAGCCGCACATTGCCGCTCTCGCCGAGCAGCCGGCGCAGGGTGCGCCCGCCAGTGGCATAGAGCAGCAGGCAAAGGAATTCGATGGAGAGAATCACCGCGATCAGCGCCAGCAGCTGGCCGACCAGCGGGCGCGAGGCATCCAGGAAGGGCGGCAGCAGGGCCATGAAGAAGGCCCAGCCCTTGGGGTTGGCCACTGCGGTGACCAGCCCCTGCAGGGCCAGCTGGCCCCGGGCGGCAGGCGGCCCCGCCTCCAGGGTCTGAGGGATCGCCATGCGTCCCCGGGAACGCCACATCATCACCCCCAGATAGCCGAGGTAGGTACTGCCCAGCCACTTGAACAGCGCAAAGAGCTCGGGCTGGCGAAGCATCAGGGCCGCCACCCCGGCACCGGCGGCGAAGGCCACCAGGCCCACACCCACCAGCTCGCCGATCATCATCCACAGGGTGCGCCTCACGCCCTGGGTCATGCCCAGCACCATGGCCAGGGTCATGCACATGCCGGGGGTGAGCGAGACCAGCAGGAAGGTCGGCACGAAGACCGTCAGCACCGACAGCGGGATCATGCCTCGCCCCAGCGGGGCATCAGGCGATGCGCGACCCCCAGCTGGTTGAGGATCCGCGCCACGATGAAGTCGACCAGGTCGTCCACCGAGGTCGGCTGGTGGTAGAAGCCCGGCGCCGCGGGCAGGATCACCGCCCCCATGCGGGTCAGGGCGAGCATGTGCTCCAGGTGGATCGCCGAGAACGGGGTCTCGCGGGGTACCAGGACCAGCTTGCGTCGCTCCTTGAGCGCCACGTCGGCAGCGCGCTCGATCAGGTTGTTGCTGGCCCCGGTGGCGACCGCCGAGAGGGTCCCGGTGCTGCAGGGGCAGATCACCATGGCCGAGGGCGCCCCGGACCCGGAGGCGACCGGCGCCATCCAGTCCTCCCGCGCGAAGCAGCGGATCTGGCCGGGCGTCGCCCCGCTGCGCTCGGTGAGGACCTCGGCCAGCCGGGCGGGGCGCGCCGGCAGTTCGCGGTCGGTCTCGGTGGCGATCACCAGGTGGGCGGCCTTGGAGATCATCACCCAGACCTGGTGGTCGGCCGCCACCAGCGCCTCGATCAGCCGCAGGCCATACTGCGCCCCGGAGGCGCCGGTCAGGGCCACCGTGACCGGGTCACGCAGCTCAGTCGGCATGGGCCACCTCCAGCGCCGCCAGCAGCTTCTCGTGGATGCCGCCGAAGCCGCCGTTGGACATCACCACGATGCGATCCAGGGGTCGTGCCTCGGCGACCAGGGCCGCCACCAGGGCATCGAGGTCGTCGAGCAGCCGGGCCGGTACCGGGCTCGCCTCGAGCACCGGCGACAGCGACCAGTCGAGCCCCGGCGGCTGGAACCAGAAGGCGGCATCGGCGGCGGCGACGCTTGCCGCCAGCCGGTCGCGCAGGGTCCCCAGCCGCATGGTGTTGGAGCGCGGCTCGATCACCGCCAGCAGCCGCCCGCGCGGCGTCGCGGCACGCAGCCCCTCCAGGGTGGCGGCGATCGCCGTGGGATGGTGGGCGAAGTCGTCGATCACCTCGATGCCCGCCACCTCGCCGCGCAGTTCCTGTCGACGCCGCGGGGTCGCGAAGCGCGACAGGGCCGCCGCGCCGCGCGGCAGATCGATCCCGCAGGCGCTCGCTGCCGCCAGCGCGGCCAGGGCGTTGCGGGCATTGTGGGCACCGGTCAGCGCCCAGTCGACCACCGCATCCTCGTTCACCTCGGCTTCGCCATCGTGGCGCTCATGGATCACCCGGAAGCGGGAGGCATCCTCGCGCTCGAGCTCAAGCCGCCAGGGGCTTGTCGCCTGGGTGCCGAAGCGCTCCACCGGGGTCCAGGCGCCCATCTCGAGCACCCGGTCCAGGGCCGGCTCGCCATCCGCCACCAGCAGACGGCCCCGCCCGGGGACGGTACGCACCAGGTGATGGAACTGCCGCTCGATGGCGCCCAGGTCGTCGAAGATGTCGGCGTGATCGAACTCCAGGTTGCCCAGGATGGCGATCTCGGGGCGGTAGTGGACGAACTTGGAGCGCTTGTCGAAGAACGCCGTGTCGTACTCGTCGGCCTCCACCACGAAGGGGGCATCGTGGGCGCCGAGGCGCGCCGAGATGCCGAAGTTGCGCGGTACCCCGCCGATCAGGAAGCCCGGCGCCTGGCCGCCGGACTCCAGCAGCCAGGCCAGCAGGCTCGCCGTGGTGGTCTTGCCGTGGGTACCGGCCACGGCGATCACCCGCCGCCCCGGCAGCACCTCCTCGGCCAGCCACTCGGGCCCCGAGACGTAGGGCAGCCCCTGGTCCAGGACCGCCTCGACCTCGGGGTTGCCGCGGGAGAGGGCATTGCCGATCACCACCCGGTCCGGCCGCGGCGAGAGGTTGTCCGCCGAGTACCCCTCGCACAGCGCGATGCCCGCCTCCTCGAGCTGGGTGCTCATGGGCGGGTAGACGTTGGCATCCGAGCCGCTGACGGTGAGGCCCATCTCTCGGGCCAGCAGGGCCAGGCTGCCCATGAAGGTACCGCAGATACCGAGAATATGAAGGTGCATGCGCTCTCCGGGAATCTTTTCGCCGCCAGCCGCGGCGCGACCTGCGCGAGACTAGCATGGCGCCCTCGGCGCGCTCCAGCCGCCACCGTCGCCCGCTGCGCCCAAGGCGACTTGGGCCTGGGGGGCACGCGGGTGCAGCCAATGCCACTTTCGGCTAGACTCACGGGCTTTCGGAACCCTCGACGTGACCAGGAACAGGTAAGCCCCATGGCCCAGCACAATGCCTTCTACGCCCAGTCCGGCGGCGTCACCGCCGTGATCAACGCCAGCGCCTGCGGCGTGATCGAAGCCTGCCGCCGCCATCCGGACCGGATCGGCAAGGTCTTTGCCGGCCACAACGGCATCATCGGCGCCCTCACCGAGGACCTGATCGACGTCAGCCAGGAATCGGACGAGACCATCGCCGCCCTGCGCCACACGCCCGGCGGCGCCTTCGGCTCCTGCCGCTACAAGCTCAAGGACATCGAGTCCCACCGCGCCCAGTACGAGCGGCTGATCGAGGTCTTCAAGGCCCACGACATTCGCTACTTCTTCTACAACGGCGGCGGCGACAGCGCCGATACCTGCCTCAAGGTCTCGCAGCTCTCCGAGAAGCTCGGCTATCCGCTGACGGCCATCCACGTGCCCAAGACCGTGGACAACGACCTGCCGATCACCGACAACTCCCCGGGCTTCGGCAGCGTGGCCAAGTACATCGCCACCTCCACCCTGGAGGCCTCGCTGGACATCGCCTCGATGTGCGCCACCTCCACCAAGGTCTTCGTGCTCGAGGTGATGGGCCGCCACGCCGGCTGGATCGCCGCCGCCGGGGCGCTGGCCGGCCAGGGCGAGGGCGAGCCGCCCCACCTGGTGATCTTCCCCGAGGTGCACTTTGACCGCGCCAGGGTGATGGCCCGGGTGGAGGAGTCGGTCAAGAAGTACGGCTACTGCGTGATCGTGGTCTCCGAGGGCGCGCGCTACGAGGACGGCACCTTCCTCGCCGACTCCGGCAACACCGACGCCTTCGGCCACCGCCAGCTGGGCGGCGTGGCGCCGACCCTGGCCGGCATGGTCAAGCAGGATCTGGGCTACAAGTACCACTGGGCCGTGGCCGACTACCTGCAACGCGCCGCCCGCCACCTGGCCTCGAGGACCGACGTCGAGCAGGCCTACGCGGTGGGTGAGAAGGCCGTGGAGCTGGCCATCGAGGGCAAGAACTCCATGATGCCGGCGATCAAGCGCGTCAGCGAGACCCCCTACGAGTGGCGCATCGAGGCGGCTCCGCTGGCCGAGGTCGCCAACCGCGAGAAGTTCATGCCGCGGGAGTTCATCCGCGAGGATGGCTTCGGCATCACCGAGGCCTGTCGCCGGTACCTGTCGCCGCTGATCCAGGGCGAGGATTTCCCGCCCTTCGAGAACGGCCTGCCGAAGGTGGCGCACCTCAAGCTGGCCCGGGTCGAGCGCAAGCTGCCGGAATTCAAGATCTAAGCAGCCAAGCAGCCAAGCAGCCAAGCAGCCAAGCAGCCAAGCAGCCAAGCAGCCAATGATGAAAGATCGGCGCTAGCAGCGTTGCCAACGAGTCCCCGCACGGTATCAACTCCGGCGGGGGCTTTTTTGTTCTCGGCACGATCTCGCGACTTACCGCCTTCACCAGACTGCTCGGCGCTCGGTGCTTGTAGCTTGAAGCTGCCCGAAGGGCGTTATCGCAACAACCAGGAGAGCACCAGCAGCAACAGCAGGATGCCCGCCACCCCCTGCCAGAAGCGGTTTGGCTCCCCCGACCTGCGAGACCCGCCCTCTCCCGCGTCACGGGCCGGGTCCCGCGGCGGGCGCAGCGCACGACGGAACTCCGACATGCGCCGGAAGCGCAGCGCACGCTGGGGATCCAGGGCCCGGCGCAGGGCATCGTCCAGGGCCACGGGCACCTCCGGGTTGAGGGTGCGGGCGCTGCGATAGGCCAGCTGCTCCAGGTCGGTATGGCTGCGCAGCCGGTTCGGCGCGAGTGCATAGGGCAGCTCGCCGGTGAGCAGCCAGTAGATGGTCGAGGCCAGGGAGTACTGGTCGCTGCGCCGGCCGACATCATCCTCCAGCGCATACTCCGGCGCGCTGTGCTCGGTCAGCCCGAGCTGGCGAACCAGATCGCGGGAGCGGCGGTGGCCGTCCACGTCACGCAGGTGGCAGGCGCTGAAATCGGCCAGCACCACCTGACCATGCATATCGATCAGCACATTGTCGGGGTGGATCCGCTGGTGCAGCAGGTCGCGGTGGTGCAGCGCCTGCACCGCCTTGCCCAACTGGTTGGCAATGTCGAGGCGCTGCTCGAGGCTGGCCTGCGGGTGGCGCCTGGCCCATTCTGCCAGGGTCTCGCCCTTGACGTGGGCCATCAGGTAGTAGAGGAAGCGCCGCGGCCGCGAGGGCTCCATGATGCGCACCACGAAGGGCGACTTGACGCGCTCCACCACCCACTGCTGCAGCAGGAAGTGCTCGAGATAGGCATTGCGGCTGGAAAGCTCGGGACTCGGCGCCTTCATCACCATCTCGCGCCCGCTGTGCAGGTCGCGCACGTGATAGACCCGCGACTGGGCCGTGCGCGAGAGCGCCGACAGCACCTCGAGACCGTCGAGGCGATCACCGGGCGAGAGCTCCGGGGGGATCGGCAGGTCGCCGTAGACCCGGCCGGGCTTGTCCTCCGAGGCCTCATCGGGCAGGGCGTCGATGCGTACCAGCTGGAAGCAGAACTGGTCGCCGCCATACCCCCGCTCCTGGGCCCGCTCACGCGCCGCCACGCCCAGGCGCTCGCAGGCGGCATCCAGGTCACTGGCATCCTCGCGGATCAGCCGCACATAGTCCGAGGGCATCAGGGTGCCCTGTACGGCCTGGGTGGTGAAGAGGAAGATGTCCCCCTGCTTGAGCGGCATGCTGGCGTAATCGATCTCCAGGCCGCTGTCCATGCCCATGGCCCGGGAGGGATAGCGGTAGCCGCCCAGATCGGTGATATGATCCCGGGAGAGCTGCTCGAACTCGGCGCCGCGCAGGCGGAACACCAGGGTGTCCCCCATATGGAAGAGGTGTGCCTCGCGTCCCCGGTAGACCATGGCGGAGAGCGAGGACACATAGCTGCCGTCCGACATCTGGCGGTTCTGGCTGAAGCACCAGGCGTTCAAGGCCCGCAGCACGCGGGTCGCCGAGGTCTTGACGTCCCAGTGGTCGGGGGTGGAGAAGTAGTCGGCCAGGAAGCCCTTGACGCTGAGATCCCCCGCCTGCTTGGCCAGGTTGTTGCGCAGGGTGGAGTCACTGATCAGGGCGCAGGCGCCCTTCGCCGCGAGCAAGGGGGGCTCGGGGAAGCGCACCGACATCGAGCTGCGATGCCGCCGCCGATCAGGCGCGACGAACGCCTGTCCGTAGCTCAGTGACAGTTGCACGGGTGTCAAGGCAGTCTCCTCGGAGTCGACGCGATGCACCGGCCGGTGGCCGGCGCCTTCCATCGGAGACCCATGATACACCCTGCCCCGCCGGCTCGCCCATCGACCAAAGGCAAGGCCTCCAACCTAAGGCCCATTGGTAATCCCCGCCTCGGCTTCGTATAATTCGGCGGATTTTGCGCCTGCCCGATTCGCCAAGCCTCATTATTGCCAACCCAAGGAAGCGACGATGAACTTCGACAACATCCCCGCCGGCAAGGATCTCCCCAACGACGTCTACGTGGCGATCGAGATCCCGGCCAACCACGCGCCGATCAAGTACGAGATCGACAAGGACATGGGGGCACTGCTGGTCGACCGTTTCATGGCCACCCCGATGTTCTACCCGGCCAACTACGGCTTCATCCCCCACACCCTGGCCGACGACGGCGATGCCCTGGATGCCCTGGTGGTGACCCCCTACCCGGTCCAGCCCGGCGCCGTGATCCGTGCCCGCCCGGTGGGCATCCTCAACATGACCGACGAGGCCGGCGAGGACGCCAAGCTGGTGTGTGTCCCGCATCCCAAGCTCTCCAGCCTCTATGACGACGTCCATGAGGTCACCGACCTGCCCGAGCTGCTGCGCCAGCAGATCGCCCACTTCTTCGAGAACTACAAGGACCTCGAGAAGGGCAAGTGGGTCAAGGTGGAGTCCTGGGAAGGCTCCGAGGCGGCCTGCAAGGCCATCGAGAAGGCCGTGGCCGCCCACGAGAAGGCCTGAGCCCAGGCCAACCGACCTCGGCCGACCGCCTGAACGACAACGGGCCGCCCCTCTGGGCGGCCCGTTGTCGTTTCAGGGATAGCGGCTGTCCTCAGTTCGCCGGCTGCTCGCCCTCGGCGATGGCACCTTCGTCTGCGGTGGCCTCGTCGCTGCCATCCTCTGCGGCGTCGGGGGGCATCTGCTCACTCTTGGTCGCATCGCCGTCGGTCGCGGCGGCATCGTCGGCCGAGGCGTCCTCGCTGCCCGCCTCGGCGGGCGGCGGCTCGCTTTCGGAAGAGGCCGTGCCGCCCTCGCCGGAATCGTCGGCCTGCTGTGGGACGGCCGGTTCATCGGCGGCTTCCTCCCCAGCCGGCTCCGCCCCTTCGGCGGGTGCCGCGTCCTCGGATGCCTCGGCAGCGTCCGCGTCAGCGGCACCCTCGTCGGCGACGCCCTCCTCGGCGGGGGCGGCGGGCATCTGGGCCTCGCCCTGGTCAGCCGGCGCCTCTTCGGCGGCATCCTCGCTGCGCTCCACCTCCACCACCGGCGGCTCACTGGCCGTAGGGGTCGGGGCAGGCGTCACCTCGTCCAGGCCCTCGCTGACCTGCCTCGCCAGGTCCCGGGCACGCACCATGTGGTTGGCCAGCACCAGCGAGTGGTTGGCGAAGATGCCGAAGCCCGAACCGTTGAGGACCAGCGGGCTCCACAGCCGGCGCTGGCTGCGCTGGAGCTCGGCCACCAGCTGTTCCCAGCGCTCGGTGACCCCGGCCGAGGCCAGCACGTCGGCCTGGTCGCGCTGTACCGCCTCGAGCAGGTGCATCAGCGCCCAGGCCTGGCCGCGCGCCTCGAAGAAGACCTCGTCGACCCGATACCAGGGCGTCCGGGTCGGCAGGGCCTCGGCATCGATATCCAGGTCGCGCAGCTCATCGCGGCTGCCGATGCTCGCCGAGAGCCGCAAACCCAGGTCGTCCAGCGACCCGGTGATCGCCTCGAGCCAGGCCGCGAGGCCCTCCCCCTGGTCACCGAAGCCGGCGTCACCGCCCTCCCCGAGCGCAGCGAGGTAGTCGCCCAGCTCCTCCAGGGCCTGCTCCAGGCGCTTCTCGGTGGAGGGGTAGAGCCAGTCGCGGCTGTCCCCCATCAGGCGCTCCTGCACGCCTTCCAGCACCGGGGCAGAAGACTGCTCCATGGCCGGCAAGGACCTGGCGAGCCGGCGGGCCTGGTCGAGCACGCCCAACTCCCAGGCCGGCATGTTGTCGAGCCACAGCCCGGGCGGGGCGATGTCGTTGCGCAGGTAACCCCCCGGTTTCTCGAGCAGGGTCTCGACCAGGGTCATCAGGCCGGCGGTGGTCACGGCACCTCGGGCCGCCGGGCTGCCCGACGCCGCGCCACGCTGCTCGGCGACGGCCTGCTCCACGTCGAAGCCTGCCGGGGTCCGGCTCCACCAGATCCCCAGCCCCAGGCACACCACCAGATAGATGACCAGCAGTACCAGCAACGGCTTCCAGATCCAGCCATACTCCGGGCGCTCGAGCACCTCGGTCCGGCTGCGGCGCCTGGCGGCACCCTTATGCGACAACGCCATGGTCAGGTTCCCTTTGAAGATGAAAGCGTGCGGCGACGCGACAATACGGCGCAGCCTCCCAGGCGGGATGCCATCAACAGCCCCCTGCTACTGCGATATCCTAGCAGGACCTTGGCCTCGACGCCGATGGACGGAACCCGGCTTAGAGAAACGGGGTCCAATTCACGCCGTGCCACCCACCAAGTTCACCGCAATCAAGGAAGTGCCGTGCCGACCGCCCTGCGACTCACCCTGCTGATCACGCTGCTGCTGCCCCTGGGGGCCCAGGCCCAGTGGTTCTCCCAGGATGACGACGAGGCCTTTCTGCCGGTGCTGGAGGCCTTCCAGCCCAGCGCCTGGCACGATGGCGAGACCCTCCATGTGGGCTTCGAGAACGCCGAAGGCTACTACCTCTATCGCCACCAGTTTGCCGTCGAGACCGAGGTGGAGGGTCTCGATCTGGGGGACCCCGCGCTCCCCCCGGGGCTGGCCAAGAGCGACGAGTTCCTGGGCGACGTCAATGTCTTCTATGACAGCGTGGTCTTCGAGGTGCCCGTCGCGCCGGGCCACCAGGGCCCACTGGACATCACCCTGACCTTCCAGGGCTGCGCCGATGCCGGGCTCTGCTACCCGCCGGAACGGGTGGAGTTGACCGCCCCCGAGGGCGAGGCGCCGGCCACCTTCGCCGGCTGGACACCGAGCGATGATACGGGCACATCCGGTGGCGAGACGCCTGCCGCCAGCGAGGCGTCCGGCCGCGACGTCGCCGCGACCGGCGGCGGGGCCCCAGGCGCTGCCCCCCAGAGCGAGGATGGCCGCTTCCGCACCCTGATGGCCGAAGCCAGCCTGCCGCTGGTCCTCGGGCTCTTCTTCCTTGCCGGCCTGGGACTGACCTTTACCCCCTGCGTGCTGCCCATGGTGCCGATCCTCTCCTCGATCATCGTCGGCCAGCACCCGACCCGCCCCCGGGCCTTCGCCCTCTCGGCCAGCTACGTGGCCGGGATGGCGCTGACCTACGCCGCCGTGGGGGTGCTGATGGGCCTGTTCGGGGCGGGCCTCAACCTCCAGGCCCGCCTGCAGTCGGCCCCGGTGCTGATCACCTTCGCCGTTCTCTTCACCGTCTTCGCCCTGGCGATGTTCGGCGCCTTCGACCTGCGCTTCTCGTCCAGGCTGGCCGGCCGCATCGACGGCTGGCAGGCCCGCGCACAGCGCAGCGGCCCCGCCGGCCTGGCCCTGGCCGGGGCACTGTCGGTGCTGGTGGTCTCGCCCTGCGTCTCGGCGCCGCTGGCCGGCGCCCTGGTGTTCATCTCCACCACCGGCGATGCGCTGATGGGCGGGGCCGCGCTGTTCGCGCTGGCCCTGGGCATGGGCGTGCCGCTGCTGCTGGTGGGCACCTTCGGCACTACACTGCTGCCCCGCTCCGGCGCCTGGATGAATGGCGTCAAGGCCGCCTTCGGCATCCTGCTGCTGGGGGTCGCCATCTGGCTGGTGGAGCGGCTGCTGCCGGGCAGCATCGCCCTGCTGCTGTGGGCCGGACTGGCCATCGGCAGCGCCCTGGCCCTGGGGGCACTGACCGTCAACCAGGCCCAGGGCTGGCCGCGGGTCCGGCAGGCGGCGGGGCTGATGCTGCTGGCCTGGGGCATCGCCCTGGTAATCGGCGCCTCCCGCGGCGGGGAGGACCCGCTGCGCCCCCTGGCACCCGCCAACCCGGTGGCCGGCATCGGGGCCGGTGAGGCGGCCGACGTCGCCCGGGACGTCACCACCGTGGAGGACCTCGAGGCCCTGCAGGCCTCGCTGGCCGAGAGCGAGGAGCCGGCCTTCGTCAACTTCACCGCCGAGTGGTGTATCTCCTGCAAGGTGATGGAACGCGATGTCTACCCGGCACCCGAGGTGGCGGGCCAGTTGGCCAACTTCCGGCGCATCAACGTCGACGTCACCGACAGTGGCACCACCAGCCGCGAGGTGCTGGATCACTTCCAGCTGTTCGGCCCGCCCAGCCTGCTGTTCTTCGACGGCGGCAAGGAGCTGCGCGATGCCCGCGTTCAGGGCGAGGTGAATGCCCCCCAGCTGGCCAGCCACCTGGAGGGGGTGCTGGACTGGCTGGAGAGCCGGCAAGGCTGAACCCGCGACACACCCTGAGCGCCGCTCGAACAGTGTTCCTGCACGGCTGGACATCCTTGTCGATTTTCGGCAGACTCCGGCCTCATTGCTCTTTCATGGTCAATAGATGCATCAAGACACGTTATCTTGCCGCGATCTATTGCAAGTTGGCCGGGGTTGACAGCACCCCGGATCACCCCCAACCCCACCGGTCGAGACAACGTCATGGATATCCGCAAGGTCAAGAAGCTGATCGAGCTGCTCGAAGAGTCCAACATCAGCGAGATCGAGATCCAGGAAGGGGAGGAATCGGTCCGCATCAGCCGCCACCCCAACGGCACCAACTGGCAGGCGCCCATGCCGCAGCCCTATGAGGCACCGGCTGCAGCGACCCAGCAGGCGCCGGCACCGTCTGCCGAGCCCGCCGCCGATGCCGCGCCCGCCTACCAGGGACATACCGTCAACTCGCCGATGGTCGGCACCTTCTACCGTTCGCCGGCACCCGGCTCCAAGGCCTTCGTCGAGATCGGCTCGAGCGTCAAGAAGGGTGAGACCATCTGTATCGTCGAGGCGATGAAGATGATGAACCAGATCGAGGCCGACCGAGACGGCGTGATCGAGGCCTTCCTGGTCGAGGATGGCGAGCCGGTCGAGTTCGACCAGCCGATGCTCGTCATCGCCTGACGCCCCCGTCCTCATCATTCACCAACTGGCGGATTCCTAATGCTGGACAAGGTCCTCATCGCCAATCGCGGCGAGATTGCCCTGCGCATCCTGCGCGCCTGCAAGGAGCTGGGCATCAAGACGGTGGCGGTCCACTCGACGGCCGACCGCGAGCTCATGCACGTGCGCCTGGCAGACGAGGCCGTATGCATCGGGCCGGCGTCCTCGGCCAACTCCTACCTGAACATCCCGTCGCTGATCAGTGCCGCGGAAGTCACCGACTCCAGTGCCATCCACCCCGGCTACGGCTTCCTCTCCGAGAATGCCAACTTCGCCGAGCAGGTCGAACGCTCCGGCTTCATCTTCATTGGTCCCCGTGCCGAGACCATTCGCCTGATGGGCGACAAGGTCAGCGCCATCGAGTCGATGAAGAAGGCCGGCGTGCCGACGGTACCCGGCTCCGACGGCCCCCTGGGTGACGACGAGGGCGAGATCCTCGCCGTGGCCAAGCGCATCGGCTACCCGGTGATCATCAAGGCCGCCGCCGGCGGCGGCGGTCGCGGCATGCGCGTGGTGCACACCGAGGCGCACCTGCTCTCGGCGGTCAACGTCACCCGCACCGAGGCCTACTCCTCGTTCGGCGACGGCACCGTCTACATGGAGAAGTTCCTCGAGAACCCGCGCCACGTGGAGGTGCAAGTGCTGGCCGATGGCCAGGGCAATGCCATCCACCTCTATGACCGCGACTGCTCGCTGCAGCGCCGCCACCAGAAAGTGATCGAGGAGGCTCCCGCCCCGGGCATCGACGAGACCGCCCGCGCCGAGGTCCTCGAGGCCTGCCGTGAGGCGTGCATCACCATCGGCTACCGGGGCGCCGGCACCTTCGAGTTCCTCTACGAGGACGGCCAGTTCTTCTTCATCGAGATGAACACCCGGGTCCAGGTGGAGCACCCCGTCACCGAGATGGTCACCGGCGTGGACATCGTCCGCGAGCAACTGCGCATCGCCTCGGGTCTGCCGCTGTCGGTCCGACAGGAGGACGTCAAGCTCGCCGGCCACGCCTTCGAATGCCGCATCAACGCCGAGGATGCCCGGACCTTCATGCCCTCCCCCGGCAAGGTGACCCTCTACCACCCGCCCGGCGGGCTCGGCGTGCGCATGGACTCCCATGTCTACACGGGCTACACCGTGCCACCCCACTACGACTCGCTGATCGGCAAGCTGATCACCTGGGGCGTGGACCGGGAGACGGCGCTGATCCGCATGCGCAACGCCCTGGACGAGCTGCTGGTGGAAGGCATCAAGACCAACACCGACCTGCACAAGGACCTGGTGCGCGACGGCTACTTCCAGCAGGGCGGCGTCAATATCCACTACCTGGAGAAGAAGCTGGGGCTGTAACTCTCCCGCTTCATACCCAAGTGATTCAGCCCCGTGCGCGGAAGTGCTCGGGGCTGATCCGTCGACAGGCCTTCGAGGGGGCGCTGTGAACCCGTCCTTGGGCGCTACCGATGCCATCCCTGGCATAGGACCCCCTCTTCGGCCTGTCCCCGGCGCCCCTCGCTGCCAGCCCAAGCGACGACATCAGCCCGGCACTGGTTTCAACTCTCCTAGCGACCACGGAACGTCCCATGCCCTGGATGCAACTCAAGGCCCGCATCGCCCCCGAGCACGCCGAACTCCTCGAGGAACTGCTGCTCGCCGAGGGCGCCACCGCCATCACCCTGCAGGACGCCTTCGACGACCCGGTCTTCGAGCCGGAGCGGGGCACCACCCCGCTGTGGGACGAGACGGTGCTCACCGGCCTCTACGACGACCTGGAGGGCATTGATGCGATGCTCGACCGGGTCCGCCAGGCCTGGGCTGCCGAGTTTCCCGAGGAGCCCTGCCCCGAGGTCGAGGTCGAGCTGCTGGCCGACCGTGACTGGGAACGCGAGTGGATGGACGACTTCCACCCACTGCGGATGGGCGAGAAGCTGTGGATCGTGCCCAGCTGGCACGCCCCGCCGGAGCCTGACGCCGTCAACCTCCACCTGGACCCGGGGCTGGCCTTCGGCACCGGCACCCACCCCACCACGGCCCTCTGCCTGGCCTGGCTCGACGGCCTGTCGGTGGCCGGCGAGCTGCAGGGCCTGGCGGTGCTCGACGTGGGCTGCGGCTCGGGCATCCTGGCCATCGCCGCCCTCAAGCTCGGGGCCCGGCGGGCCACCGGCACCGATATCGACCCCCAGGCGCTGCAGGCCAGCCGCGACAATGCCGAGCGCAACGGCGTGGCTGAGGCCGACTTCCGGCTCTGCTATCCCGAGCAGCTCGAGCCGGGCGACTTCCCGCTGGTGGTCGCCAATATCCTCGCCGGGCCCCTGGTGGAGCTCGCCGAGGAGATCGCCGGCCGCGTGGCACCGGGGGGCCGCCTGGCCCTCTCGGGCATCCTCGAGGGCCAGGCCGAGGCGGTCCTCGAGGCCTACCGCGGACAGGGCCTGGTCATGGACGAGCCGGAGGTCCGCGAGGGCTGGGTGCGACTTTCCGGGCGGCGATCCGCAGGGCGCCGCCCCTGACAGGCATTCGCCTTGAGTAGCGGTTCACCAACGCCGACCGGGGGCGTATGATATGCAGCCCCTGACGCCAGCGACCCCGACCATGTCCGACTCTCGCCCCCTGCCCCGCATCGGCCGCCACCAGCTCCCCAACCGGGTGGTCCTGGCGCCCATGGCCGGGGTCACCGACCGCCCCTTCCGGACGCTCTGTCGCCGCCTCGGGGCCGGCCTGGTGGTGGGCGAGATGGTCACCTCGGACCCCGGCCTCTGGCATACTCGCAAGTCCCGGCTGCGCATGGACCACCGCGGAGAGCCGGGCCCGCGCAGCGTGCAGATCGCCGGTGGCGACGCACAGATGCTCGCCGAGGCGGCGCGCCTCAATGCCGAGATGGGCGCCGAGATCATCGACATCAACATGGGCTGCCCGGCCAAGAAGGTCTGCAACAAGGCGGCGGGCTCCGCCCTGCTGCGCGACGAGACCCTGGTGGCCGAGATCCTCGCGGCGGTGGTCGACGCGGTGGACGTGCCGGTGACGCTGAAGATCCGCACCGGCTGGTGCGCCGACAGCAACAACGGCGTGCGGGTCGCCCGCATCGCCGAGGAAGCCGGCATCCAGGCCCTGGCCGTGCATGGCCGCCATCGCCAGCAGCGCTACGGCGGCGAGGCGGAGTACGACACCATCGCCGCCATCAAGGCCGCCGTGGGCATCCCGGTATTCGCCAACGGCGATATCGATTCTCCCGCCAAGGCCGCCCGCGTCCTCGACTATACTGGTGCGGATGCGGTGATGGTTGGCCGCGCCGCCCAGGGCAACCCCTGGATCTTCCGCGAGATCGACCACTACCTGCGCCATGGCCAGCGGCTTGCCGCACCGGGGGATGGGGAGCGCGCCGAGGTCCTTCGCGACCATCTGGCGGCGCTGCATGGCTTCTACGGCGAGCATCTGGGGGTGCGCATCGCACGCAAGCATCTCGGCTGGTACCTGGCCGGAGATGGACGTTTCGACTACGCCGGGCGACGTGCCCTGCGGGCCACCTTCAATGGCCTGGAGAGTCGCCATGCCCAGCGCCGCTTCATCGATGAACTCTTTCGTCACGACCCCGCCGCGACCCCGGGTCGCATTGCCCGGGCCGTGGCACCGGATGGAATCTGTGCCGCATGACCAGCAGCCAATCCTTTGACCAGAATGCCGCGCTGCCCGAGCTGGATGCCCGGGCCTCCCGTGACCTCGCCATGCTGAGCGAGGGCGCGCGACCGGGCCCGTCGGACGACCGGCCCCTGCGCGAGGCAGTGGAGGCCTCGCTGGCCCGCTACTTCGACCATCTCGACGGCAGCAGCGTCAGCGACCTCTACGCCATGGTGATGGCCGAGGTCGAGGCCCCGTTGCTCTCCTCGGTCCTCGACCATACCCAGGGCAACCAGACCCGCGCCGCCGAGATGCTCGGCCTCAACCGCGGCACCCTGCGCAAGAAGCTCAAGCACTATGGCCTGATCTGACCGCTCCCCCGAGGGAGTCCGTGGCACTCCCTTCGCTTTCCCGCCGCTACCTTCACCACCACCGACAGAAGAGTGACCCCCATGGCTCAAGCCTCCTCCGCCGCGGTTCGCCGCGCCCTGATCAGCGTCTCCGACAAGACCGGCATCGTCGACTTCGCCCGCGGCCTCGTCGAGCAGGGCATCGCATTGCTCTCCACCGGCGGGACCTTCCGCCTGCTCCAGGAGAACGGCATCGACGTGACCGAGGTCTCCGAGCACACCGGGTTCCCGGAGATCATGGACGGCCGGGTCAAGACGCTGCATCCGAAGATCCACGGCGGCATCCTGGGCCGGCGCGGCCAGGACGATGCGGTGATGGCGGAGCACGGCATCGACCCCATCGACATGGTGGTGGTCAACCTCTACCCCTTCTCGGCCACCGTGGCACGGCCGGACTGCACCCTGGAGGACGCCATCGAGAATATCGACATCGGCGGCCCCACCATGGTGCGCGCCTGTGCCAAGAACCATGCCCACACCACCATCGTGGTGGATGCCGGCGACTACGCCCGGGTGCTGGGCGAGATCGCCGCCGGGGATGGCGCCGTGTCTGATGCCACCCGCTTCGACCTGGCAGTCAAGGCCTTCGAGCACACCGCCGGCTACGACGCCGCCATCGCCGACTACCTGGGACAGCGGGTACCCGGCGGCGAGGACGGTTTCCCGCGCACCTACAACCTGCAGTTCGAGAAGAAGCAGGCCATGCGCTATGGCGAGAACCCCCACCAGAATGCCGCCTTCTACGTGGAGGCCGATGCCAGTGAGGCCAGCGTGGCCACCGCGACCCAGCTGCAGGGCAAGGCGCTCTCCTTCAACAACGTCGCCGACACCGATGCCGCCTTCGAGTGCGTCAAGGCCTTCACCGACACCGCCTGCGTGATCGTCAAGCATGCCAACCCCTGCGGCGTGGCGGTGGGCGCCAGCCCCCGGGAGGCCTACGAGAAGGCCTTCGCCACCGACCCGACCAGCGCCTTCGGCGGCATCATCGCCTTCAACGTGCCGCTGGACGCCGAGACCGCCCGGGCCATCGTCGACCGCCAGTTCGTCGAGGTGATCATCGCCCCGGGGATCGAGGAGGCGGCGCTCGCCATCGTGGCCGAGAAGAAGAACGTGCGACTGCTCGATGTCGGCGCAAAGTGGCCCGGCGAGCGCGAGCACGCCCACGACTTCAAGCGGGTCACCGGTGGCCTGCTGGTGCAGGATCGCGACCTGGGGATGGTGGGGCGTGACGAGCTGACCGTGGTCACCGAGCGGGTGCCCAGCGAGCAGGAGATGCGCGACCTGGCCTTCGCCTGGAAGGTGGCCAAGTACGTCAAGTCCAATGCCATCGTCTACGCCAAGGATGGCCAGACCATCGGCGTGGGCGCCGGCCAGATGAGCCGGGTCTACTCGGCGAAGATCGCCGGCATCAAGGCCGCCGACGAGGGCCTCTCGGTCCCCGGCTCGGTGATGGCCAGTGACGCCTTCTTCCCCTTCCGCGACGGCATCGATGCCGCGGCGGCGGCCGGCATCGCCGCCGTGATCCAGCCCGGCGGCTCCATGCGCGACCAGGAAGTGATCGACGCCGCCAACGAGGCGGGCATCGCCATGGTGTTCACCGGGATGCGCCACTTCCGGCACTGAGCGACCCAGCAGCCAAGCAGCCAAGCAGCCAAGCAGCCAAGCAGCCAAGCAGCCAAGCAGCCAAGCAGCCAAGCAGCCAAGATGATTTTCGACTGCGCAAAAGCAAGCCCCGAAGGTCGCGGCCTTCGGGGCTTGCTTGTAGCTCGGCGCTTGGCGCTTTCAACTTGTCGCTGTCAGCCCAGGTCGATGCAGAGGTACTTGGTCTCCAGGAACTCCTCGAGGCCCTGGTGGCCACCCTCGCGCCCCAGGCCCGAGGCCTTGACCCCGCCGAAGGGTGCGGCGGCGTTGGAGATCAACCCGGTGTTGATGCCCACCATGCCGTACTCCAGGGCGTCGGCGACGCGCCAGACACGGCCCAGGTCCCGGGAATAGAAGTAGGAGGCCAGACCGTACTCGGTGTCGTTGGCCATGTTGACGGCGTCCTCCTCGTCATCGAAGGGGAAGACCGCCGCCAGCGGCCCGAAGGTCTCCTCGTGGGCCACCTTCATGCTGGTGTTGGCGAAGCTGATCAGGGTCGGCGTGAAGAAGTTGCCGCCCAGCGGGTGGGGATGGCCACCCAGCAAGAGCTCGGCGCCGTGGTCCACGGCATCATGGACATGCTCGCTGACCTTGGACACCGCCTTGTCGTCGATCAGCGGGCCGATGTTGATGCCCTCCTGGGTGCCGTCACCGACCTTGAGCTCGCTGTTCATGGCGACCGCCAGCTTCTCGCAGAAGGCGTTGACCACGCTGGACTGGACCAGGAAGCGATTGGTGCAGACGCAGGTCTGGCCGGCGTTGCGGAACTTGGCGGCCATGGCCCCCTCCACCGCGGCGTCCAGGTCGGCATCCTCGAAGACGATGAAGGGAGCGTTGCCGCCCAGCTCCAGTGAGATCTTCTGGATGTGCTGGGAGGCCTGGGCCATCAGCTGGCGCCCCACCTCGGTGGAGCCGGTGAAGGTGATCTTGCGCACCAGCGGCGACTCGGTCATCGCCGCGGCGATCTCGCTGGCCCGGCCCGGCACCACGTTGAACACCCCGCGCGGCACCCCCGCCCGCTCGGCCAGCTTGGCCAGAGCAGTGGCGGAGAACGGCGTCTGGCTGGCCGGCTTGACCACGATGGTACAGCCGGCGGCCAGGGCCGCGCCCGCCTTGCGGGTGATCATCGCCGCGGGGAAGTTCCAGGGGGTGATGGCGCCCACCACGCCGACGGGCTGCTTGGTGACCACGATGCGCTGGTTGGGCTTGGCGGCGGGCACGGTCTCGCCGTAGATGCGCCGCGCCTCCTCGGCGAACCAGCGCAGGAAGCTCGCCGCATAGGCGATCTCGCCGGCGGCCTCCTTGAGCGGCTTGCCCTGCTCGAAGGTCATGATCATGGCCAGGTCGTCCTGGTGCTCGAGCATCAGGTCGTGCCACTTCATCAGGATGTCGGCACGCTCCTGCGCGGTCATCGCACGCCATGCGGGCAGGGCGGCATCGGCCGCGGCGATGGCCCGCTCGGTCTCGGCCCGCCCCAGGCGCGGCACGTCCCCCATGGCCTCGCCGGTGGCCGGGTTGAGGACGTTGATCTGCTCGCCGCTGTCGGCGGCGACCCAGCTGCCGTCGATGTAGGCGAAGGGACAGTAGAGCTGCGTTTCCTTGAGGGCTTGCATGATCGTCTCCTGCCGCAAAGGCGGCCTCTTGTCGGTTTGCCCCCATGCTAAGCGAAAGACCCCGGTGCACCAAGCACCGGGGTCCTTTATCTGTCGCCGACGCGGGCCAGGGCTCAGCGTGGCCGGCGCGGCTCCCGGGTATCGGAGAGGGTGATGGAGACGGAGTCGGCGAAGCGCAGCGCATGGGGCTTGTCGATCTCCACCTGGGCGGTCAGCACCTGGTCGTGACCCATGATCAGGTCCAGCACCTCACGGGTCATGCGCTCGAGCAGCAGGAAGCGGTGGTCCTCCACCAGGGCGATCACCTGCTTGGTGATGGTGCGGTAGTTCAGCGCCTGCTCGATATGGTTGAACTCGACCGCCTTGTCGGCGCGATAGCGGATCACGGCATTGATCACCACGTCCTGGCGGTTCTTGATCTCGTCATCCTTGATGCCGATATGGGTCCGCAGCCGCAGGTTCTTGATGCGGATCGTGGCGAGGTCATGGTCGAAATGCTGGTCGTCCAGGGCATGCATCGGCATGGCGGGGCTCCTTGCAGGGGAATCAGCGGCCGTTGACCAGGGTGAGGAACTCCTGGCGCGTGCTCTGCTTCTCGCGGAAGGCACCGAGCATCACCGAGGAGGTCATGCTGGAGTTCTGCTTCTCCACCCCGCGCATCATCATGCACAGGTGGCGTGCCTCGATCACCACCGCCACCCCGCGGGCCTCGGTGACCTGCAGCACCGCCTCGGCGATCTGGCGGGTCAGGTTCTCCTGGATCTGCATGCGCCGGGCATACATGTCGACGATACGCGCGAACTTGGAGAGCCCCAGCACCTTGCCGCTGGGCAGGTAGGCGATATGGCACTTGCCGATGAACGGCAGCAGGTGGTGCTCGCACATGGAGTAGAGCTCGATGTCCTTGACCAGCACCATCTCGTCGGTCTCCGACTCGAACACCGCGCCATTGACGATCTCCTCCAGCGACTGGGTATAGCCGCGGTTGAGGAACTGCATCGCCTTGGCGGCCCGCTTCGGGGTGTCGCGCAGCCCCTCGCGATCGGGGTCCTCCCCCAGTTCGTGGATGATCCGGCGATAGTGGTTGGCGAGTTCTTCGGTCATGGTCAGGCCCCGTAGCAATGTCGGTGTCCGATGGGTCGTTGGTGGATGGCCTGGCCATCACAACATGTACAGAAGATATACAAGATTTTAATCTTGTACAATAAAAGAGTCTCGGGACTCGTTAGTCTAGCGCATGACACCCGACAACGCAGCGGCGGGCATTGCCTGAGAGTGACATCGTGTCGCGTCTTCGCCGCCACCGGCCGGCTGCCGGCCCGCCCGGCCTGTGATAAGGTAGCGACTGCTTCATGCTGTGCCCAAGTCACCCTCGAGAGCCCGACATGATCAAGACCCATGCCTCTCTGCTGATGGCCGCCATGCTGGCGATACCGACCCTGGCCATGAGCGATACCCTCGAACTGCCGGCCGATGCCACCGTCGACGTCCAGGTCATCGACGTGCTGACACTCTCCGCCCAGGCGCCGGAACGCAATGACGTGGTGCTCCACCCGGTGGCCGATGGCGACGCCTCCCACACCCTGCCGGAATACTGCGTGCTGATCGGCGACGCCCGCCTCGATGGCGAGCGCATCCGCCTGACCACCCAGTCGCTGACCTGCATCGAGACCGACGGCAGCGAGAGCGAGATCTACAGCGGCGAGATCTCCGCCGCCGCCTACGATGCGGACGGCAGCTTCGGACTCGCCGCCTGCCAGGAGGGCGACTGCAACCTGACCCCGGAGCAGACCTTCCAGCTGCGCCTGGCCAGCGACCTGGCCATCGAGCAGCAGGACAACCCCGCCGCCAGGATCAACGAGCAGCGCCGCCAGGCCGAGGGAGCCGGGGTCGCCAACCCGATCCCCGCCGAGGCACCGGATCCCGACGACGACTGAACGCCCCCGGCCACGACGAGACGCACCCTACGGGGTGCGTCTTTCATGCTGGCGGACAAGCCGCCGACCGCCTCAGGCCAGCCAGCGAGGCCGCGCCTCCAGGGCCTGACGCTGCTGCTCCAGCATGCGCAGGTGCCCGTCCCAGTAGCCGGCATCGGCCAGCCAGGGAAATGCCAGGGGGAAGGCCGGGTCCTCCCAGCGATCCACCAGCCAGGCGCTGTGGCGCAGCAGGCGCAGGGTGCGCAGCGGCTCCACCAGCGTAAGCTCACGGCGGTCGAAGTCGCGGTGCTGCTCGTAGCCTTCGGCCACCTCGGAGAGCTGCATCTGGCGCTCGCCCTCCTCCTGCGCGGTGAAGAGCATCCACAGGTCCTGGATGGCCGGGGCCATCAGGCAGTCGTCGAAGTCGACCAGTGCGAAGTGCTCGTCGCGGCCGAGCATGTTGCCGATATGGCAGTCGCCCTGCACGCGGATCGCCTGATCCGCGCTCCAGGCATGGGCTGCCAGGCGGCGATGCAGGGTCGCGGTGATCCGATCGTAGGCCTGGCGCTGGTGGCGGTCCAGCCAGCGGCTGGCCAGTACCTTGCCACGGGCCTCGAGCACCATGCCATCCAGGTCCAGGGCGCGGCGATGGACGAAGCGCCCCCGCTCGCCCACCGCATGCACCGCGCCGATCAACTCGCCCAGGGCAAACAGGTGGGCCGGGTTCTCCAGCTCGGGGGCCTGCCCCGGCAGGTGGGGAAAGAGCGTGAAGCGAAAGCCCTCGGCGCGGTGCAGGCTCTCGCCCGCCGCGTTGCGCCAGGGGGCGGCCACGGCCACCCCGGCCGCGGCGAGCTCGGCCAGGAAGTCATGCTCCTCGTGGATCTGGGCATCCGTCCAGCGCTCGGGGCGATAGAACTTCACCACCCAGCGGCGGCGCTCCTCGTCGTGCACAAGGAAGACCCGGTTCTCGTAGCTGTTGAGGGCAAAGGGCTCGCCGGGCAGCCAGAAGCCGAGCGACTCCACGGCCGCCACCACCCGGGCGGGCGAGAGCTGGGCAAAGGGATGAGGGGTGGTGTTCATGGGGGCTCCCGGGGCATCGAGGACCACATGCTAACAGGGAAGCGTCGGCCTGTGTCGCAGGAGGCGTGTCAGGCGCAGGGCTATCGCAGATGGAAGTAACGCTCGAAGCTGTTCCGGCGACAGGTCCCGAAGTGTCGGACCATCGAGGAGGCGCTGTGAACCCCTCCTTGGGCGCTACCGATGCCATCCCTGGCATAGGACCTCCCCTTCGACCTGTCCCCGGCGCCTCTCGCTTCGGGTAACTGCGATTGCCCTGGTGTCAGGCGGCGACCGTGCCGGTCGTCAATGTCGCCCTGCCGGCGTCCGGGCCACCGCCCAGGCCTGCACCTCCTCGGCACCGGCCTGGCGGCAGGCCACGGCCAGGGCATCCAGCGTCGCCCCGGTGGTCATGACGTCATCCACCAGCGCCACCCGCCGCGGCAGGCCTGGCGGGAGGCGAAAGGCGCCGCGCAGGTTGCGGCGCCGCTCGCCACGGTCCAGGCCGCGCTGGGTCCGGGTGTCGCGGGTACGCTGCGCCAGCGCCAGCGGACAGCCCAGCTGTCGTCCGAGACGTGAGGCCAGCCAGCGCGCCTGGTCGAAGCCCCGCTCGCGGGCCCGCCGGGGATGCAGGGGGACCGGCACCAGCGCCTCGGGCCAGCCTCGAGCCTCCGCCGGCAGCCCGGCGATCATCAGCTCCAGCAGCACCCGGCCAGCGCGTGGCGAGGCATCGAACTTGAAGCGCTGCACCAGGCCGGCCACCTCGGCGTCATACCGCAGCGGCACCCAGGCGCGGTCGAACCCTGGCGGGCGACGCAGGCAGTGACCGCAGCGACGTCCCTGCGCGGCCACCGGCTGGGGCTCGGCGCAGCCGGGACAGGCACTCGGGTTCCAGGACAACTCCCAGAAGCAGGCCTCGCACCAGGGATCCTTTCCCGGCAGGGGCGTCAGGCAGAAGACGCAGCGTCCGGGCAGGGCCCGTCCCAGCCAGCCGTCAACCCTGGCTTCCCAGGAGGTTGACATGGCCGCCGCAGGCCGTAGGCTATCCGTCAACCTGGATATGACCGACAAGTTGACCATAAGCGAGCCCACCATGCCCCCTGCGTCCCACGAATCCCGCACCGCTTCCCTGACCCTAGCCTCGCGGGGCGAGGTCCGCCACGACTGGACGGTCGAGGAGATCGAGGCGCTCTTCGCCCTGCCCTTCAACGACCTGCTGTTTCACGCCCAGCAGGTCCATCGTGCCCACTTCGACCCCAACGCCGTGCAGGTCTCCACGCTGCTCTCCATCAAGACCGGCGCCTGCCCCGAGGACTGCAAGTACTGCCCGCAATCGGGGCACTACAACACCGGCCTGGGCAAGGAGAAGCTGCTGGAGGTCGAGAAGGTGGTCGAGCAGGCCCGGGCCGCCCGCGAGGCCGGTGCCAGCCGCTTCTGCATGGGCGCGGCCTGGAAGAGCCCCCGCGAGAAGGACCTCGACGTGGTGCTGGAGATGGTCCGCCGGGTCAAGGCACTGGGCCTGGAGACCTGCATGACCCTGGGGATGGTCGACACCGACCAGGCCGGCCGCCTGGCCGAGGCGGGGCTCGACTACTACAACCACAACCTCGACACCTCGCCCGAGTACTATGGCGAGATCATCACCACCCGCAGCTATGCCGACCGACTGGCGACCCTGGGTAACGTGCGCGAGGCCGGCATGAAGGTCTGCTCGGGGGGCATCCTCGGCATGGGCGAGGCGCCCCGCGACCGCGCCGCCCTGCTCCAGCAGCTGGTCAGGCTCGAGCCGCATCCGGAGTCGGTGCCGATCAACATGCTGGTCAAGGTGCCCGGCACGCCGCTCGAGGACGTCGAGGACCTCGACCCCATCGAGTTCATCCGCGCCATCGCCGTGGCGCGCATCCTGATGCCGGCGAGCCATGTGCGCCTCTCCGCCGGTCGCGAGCAGATGAGTGAATCCACCCAGGCGCTGGCTTTCCTGGCCGGGGCCAACTCGATCTTCTACGGCGACCAGCTGCTGACCACGTCCAACCCCCAGGCGGAACAGGACCGGGCGCTGTTCGCCAAGCTGGGGCTGCATCCCGAGAGAGGAGAGACCTGCACCGACGATGCCCGTCAGCAGGCCGAACTTGAGGCCGCGCTTGACGCCAGTGCGGTACGCCAGGCCGTGACCGAGCTGGACACCGTTGCCAGCCGGCTCGCCTATGACGCCACCCAGTCCGCCACCCGGGCCTGACCCGCCATGCAGGATGCCTGGAGCACGTATCTCGCCGAGCGGGCCGCGGGGCAGCGCCAAAGCGGGCGTTGGCGCCGTCGCCACACCCGGCGCACGGGCGACGGATGCCATGACTTCGCCGGCAACGACTACCTGGGTCTTGCCGGCGACCCGCGCCTGGCCGAGGTCCAGGCCGAGGGCGCCCGGCGCCTTGGTGCCGGCGCCCGGGCCTCGCACCTGGTCAGCGGCCACCTCGAGGTGCACGAGGCCCTGGAACAGCGCCTGGCCACACTCACCGGCCGACCGGCAGCGCTGCTCTTCTCCACCGGTTACATGGCCAACCTCGGCACCCTGCAGGCGCTCTGTGACCCCGACACCCGTGTCTTCCAGGACCGCCTGAACCACGCCTCGCTGCTGGACGGCGCCAGGCTCGCCGGTGCCCGCTCGCGGCGCTTCCACCATAATGATCTTGGCGACCTGGAGCGGCTGCTCGCCCGCGCCCCTGGGGATACGCGCACGCTGGTGGTCAGCGACGGGGTGTTCAGCATGGATGGCGACGTGGCCGATATCGCCGGGCTGGCCGAGACGGCGGGCCGACACGGCGCCTGGCTGATGGTCGACGATGCCCACGGCCTGGGCGTGCTGGGCGAGGCCGGCGACGGCTGCGTGGGCCGCGCCCATGGCATCGACGAGGTGCCGGTGCTGGTCGGCACCCTGGGCAAGGCGCTGGGCTCCGCCGGCGCCTTCGTGGCCGGTAGCCGAGCGCTGGTCGACCACCTGATCCAGTTCGCCCGCCCCTACGTCTATACCACCGCCCAGCCGCCCGGGGTGGCCGCGGCCACCCTGAAGTCCCTGGACCTCCTGGAGGCCGAACCCGAACGACGCACCCGCCTGGCCACGCTGATCGCGCAATTCCGACGCGAGGCTGCCACCCTGGGCCTGCCACTGGCCGCCTCCACCACGCCGATCCAGCCGCTGGTGCTGGGCGATAGCCACCGGGTAATGGAATGGGCGGCGCGGCTGGCCGAGCGCGGGATCCTGGTCGGCGCGATCCGCGAGCCCACGGTGCCCCGCGGCCAGGCGCGACTGCGCATCACCCTGAGCGCCGCCCATACCGATGCCGACCTGGAGGCCCTGCTCGAGGGGCTGGCGGCCTGTCAGGCCCAGGACATCGCCAGCCGACGGGAGCTCACCCCATGACGACACTGGTGCTGCTCTCCGGCTGGGGCTGCGACGCGCGGCTCTGGCAGCCGCTGGCCGAGCACTGGCCGAGTGGCATGACGATCACCACCCCGGACTGGCCCGGCTACGGGGCGCGTCGCCCGCTGTCGGACCCCGGCAGCCTGGCCGAGCTGGCCGATGCCATGGCCGACGACCTGGCGCCGGACGCCATCTGGGTGGGCTGGTCGCTGGGCGGGCTGCTCGCCGCCGCGCTGCTCGACCAGCTGCCCGCGCCCCGAGCCCTGGTGCTGCTCGGCACGGGGGAGCGCTTCTGTCATGAAGCGGGCATCCCAAAAGCGGAGCTGGCCGCCTTCCGCCAGGCCTTCGCGCGTGCCCCGAAGGCGACCCACCGACACTTCCTGCGCTGGCAGCTCACCGGCGAGCCCGACCCACGCGCCGCCCATCGGCAATTGCGAGACTTGCTCGGCGATGATGGCGATGCCGACCGCGCCACCCTGGCCGCCGGGCTCGACCAGCTCGCCGGGCTCGATAACACTGGCCGCCTGGCCCGCGCGCCCTGCCCGGTATGGCGCGTTGCGGGAGAACGCGACCCGCTGCTCGCCCCGAGGCTGCGCAAGAGCGCCGACCATCGCCTGATTGAGGCCGGCCACTGCCCGATGCTCAGCCAGCCGGCCGCGCTCTCCGCCTGCCTCGCCGACATCGCTGGGGGGAGCGCGCCATGAGCGCCCTGCCGATTCCCACGCTGGCCTCCCGTAGCACGACCCCGGGAGATGACTGGCAGGCCCGTGTCGCCCGCGCCTTCTCCCGCGCGGCCCCGCGCTATGCCGAGTGCGCCGTCGCCCAACGGATCATGGCCGAGCCGCTGCTTTCCCGCCTGCCCGCGCGAGCCGGGAGGGTGCTGGACCTCGGCTGCGGGGCGGGCGAGCTGACCGCGAGCCTGGCCGGACGCTTCGGTCGCGGCTGCACGGTCATCGGCCTGGACCTGGCCCCGGGCATGCTCGAGGTGGCAAGGCGCACCCACGGAGACGCGGCCCGCTGGCTATTCGGCGATGCTGCCGCCCTGCCGCTGGCAGAAGCCAGCCAGGACCTGGTGGTCTCCAACCTGGCGATCCAGTGGTGCCCGGACCTCGACGCCGTGATGGCCGAGCTTCGCCGCGTCCTGCGCCCGGGGGGCCGAGCACTGGTCAACACCCTGGGCCCCGGCACCCTGGCCGAGGTGGGCCGTGCCTGGTCTCGCCCCGGCCGGCCCGCCGGCCTGCTGGCCTTCCGCGACGCCGCCCGTCACCGGCAAGCGGCCCGGGCGGCGGGCTTTCGCCGCCTCGACTGCCGGACACGGACGATGCGCTTCCACTATCCCGACCTCGCCGCGGTGATGGCCTCCATCAAGGGCATCGGTGCCCAGACATCACGGCCCGGCGGCCGGCTCACCCGCGCCGACCTGGCACGGGCGGCGCGCCGCTACGAGACACAGCGCGAGCCCGAGGGGCTGCCCGTGACCTATCGCCTGCTGACCCTGGAGCTTCACGCCTGAGATGAGCGCCTACTTCGTCACCGGCACCGACACCGACGCCGGCAAGACCCTGGTCACCAGCGGCCTGCTGGCCCTGGCGCGCCGTCGTGGCCTGACCACCCTGGGGCTCAAGCCCGTGGCCTCCGGCTGCGAGGCCACGTCCCAGGGCCTGCGCAATGCCGATGCCCTGGCGCTGCAGGCCCAGACCCGGCCTCCCCTGCCCTACGCGACCCTCAACCCCTTCGCCTTCGCCCCGGCCATCGCCCCGCACCTGGCCGCCCGCCGGGCCGGCGTAAGGCTGGCCCTCGCTGACCTGGTCGACCATGCCCGCCCGCTGCTTGCCGAGCAGCGCGACCTGGCCCTGGTCGAGGGCGCCGGTGGCTGGCGGGTGCCGCTGAACGAGCACGAGGACCTCTCGGGCCTGGCCGTCCGGCTCGAGCTGCCGGTGTTGCTGGTGGTGGGGCTGCGCCTGGGCTGCATCAGCCATGCACGGCTCACCTGTGATGCAATCCGGGCAGACGGCCTGCGCCTGGCGGGCTGGGTCGGCAGCCTGGTGGATCCCGGACTCTCCTTCGATGCGGCCGCCGACGAGGCCCTCTACCGTGACAACCTGGCCACCCTGGCGAACCACCTGACCGCCCCCTGCCTGGGCGTGGTGCCGCGGCTGACGGCGGAGTCTCCGGCTGTCATGGCCGAGGCCGCCGCCCATTATCTGATCCTGCCCGATGACGATTCCAAGCGAGGAGCGCCGGGTACAAGCCGAAGAGGAGGTCCTACGCCAGGGATGGCGTCGGTAGCGCCCAGGGAGGGGTTCACAGCGCCTCCTCGATGGTCCGACACTTCGGGGCTTGTGGACGGATCAGCTCCGAGCAATGGACACATGTTCAGTGAGCTTCCCGATGGCGATTGACTTGCGCGGGGGCGTCCGTAGAATGTGGTCGCCTGCCTGCCTGTGCGGATGTGGTGGAATTGGTAGACACGCCAGGTTTAGGTCCTGGTGCCTTCGGGCGTGGGAGTTCAAGTCTCCCCATCCGCACCATCTGACCTCCCCCCTATCGACGCGATCCTCTCCGTCATCTCAGCGAGATGTGCGGTGCTTTCGCGTGCCTGTCGTACCGCTTCATTTCTGCTACGGAGCCCACTGATGACCGCTCCCCTCTCCTCTCCCGTCTGGCACCCCTATGCCCATCTCAAGACCCAGCGCCCGGCGCCCAGGGTGGTCGGCGGCGAAGGGCCGCGCTTCACCCTCGAGAACGGCGAGACGCTGCTCGACGCCACCTGCTCCTGGTGGTGCATGATCCATGGCTACCGGCATCCTCGCCTCGTCCGGGCCATCCAGCAGCAGGCCGACGAACTCTGCCACGTGATGCTCGGCGGCCTGACCCACGAGCCCGCCGACCGCCTGGCCCGGGAACTGGTGCGTGTCACGCCCGAGGGCCTTAATCATGTCTTCTACTCCGACAGCGGCTCGGTGGGCATGGAGGTGGCCATGAAGATGGCCGTGCAGTACCACCAGCTACGCGGCCGGCCGGGCAAGCATCGGCTGCTCTCGCTGATGAAGGCCTACCACGGCGATACTGCCGGCTGCATGGCGGTCTGCGACCCCGATGAGGGCATGCACTCGCTGTTCGCCGGCTACCTGCCCCGCCACCACTTCGCCCCGGCGCCCACCGCGCCCTTCGATGCCCGGCCCGAGGCGGTGGCGGCGGACCTCACCGCCCTGCGCGAGGTACTCGAGCGCCACCACCATGAGATCGCGGCGCTGCTGATGGAGCCGCTGCTGCAGGCCGCCGGCGGGCTCAACATGACCTCGCCCCACTACCTGCGGGGAGCCCGGGCGCTGTGCGACGAGTTCGACGTGCTGCTGGTGTTCGACGAGGTCGCCACCGGCTTCGGTCGCACCGGGCGGATGTTCGCCGCCGACCATGCCGACGTCACGCCCGATATCATGGTGCTCTCCAAGGGGCTCACCGGGGGGTATCTCGGCCATGCGGCGACGCTGGCCACCGACCGGGTGCATGATGCCTTCGTGGGGGACTCCCCCGAGCACGCCTTTATGCACGGGCCTACCTTCATGGGCAACCCGCTGGCCTGCCGGGTGGCGCTGGAGAGCCTGGCGGTGTTCGAGGAGGAGGACTACCTGGGCAGGATCGCCGCGCTCAACGCGGTGCTTTGCGAGGCGCTGCTGGATGACGAGGCGCTGGCCGCCCACCCGGCGGTCGCGGACGTACGCGTGCTGGGGGCCACCGCGGTGATCGAGGCCCATGCCCCCTCGGCCCTTGCCGGGGTGGCAGACTGGGCCCGCGAGCAGGGCGTCTGGCTGCGCCCCATCGGGCGCTGGCTCTATACCATGCCGGCCTACATCACGACAGAGGCCGACCTGCGGCGCATCACCGACGTCATGAAGGGCTGGTTCCTGGCACGCTGATCGCGGCGGCTCTAGACCAGCCGGCGCGGGATGGCGAGATCCCAGTTGCGGCTGAAGACACGCTGCTCGCCCTCGTAGGCATCCAGGGTGGCATGCAACCGGAACTCCCCTGCCCTCGAGGTCAGCACGGTACGGGTCACCGTGCGCACTTCCCAGTCATCCCGCTTCAAGGCGCGCTCCCAGAGGGTCGTGCCCTCCAGGGAGTCGAAGTCATCATCCCGGGAGCGATAGGTCTCCACCGCGCGGGTCGCCACCTCGATACCGCTGTCCTCCAGGCGGATCCGGCCGTTGTCGTTGATCACCTCCAGGGTCGAGACGTCCTCGGCCAGGTCGCGATGCACGTACCAGTTGTGGTGCCCGGGCTCAAGGTGCGTAGTCGGGATGGACGGGGCGGCCTCGGCCTGGGCGAACGGGGCCAGGCGGTCATCCTCGTCGCGCGGCGGCCGCACCGGCAGGTGCAGCGCGCTCTCCCTGTCGAAGACCGTCAGGCGCACGCGCTCAGGGGGCGCCCAGGCCAGCGGCCAGTAGGAGGTGGAGAGCGAGAGCCTCAGTCGGTGGCCGCGGGGAAACACCTGGGCCACGTCGTTGAGCTGCACGCGCACCCGGTAGCGGCGCCCCGGCTCCAGAGGGGTCGGCGCCTCATGGCTCTCGCGGTGGGTCAGGTTGAGCAGGCCATAGGTCACCCGGGTGGCCTTGTCGTCGGGCGCCACGTCGGAGAGGCGCACCGCCACCATGGCCACGGGGCGGTCGGCGGCCAGCTCCAGTTCCAGCTCCGGCGCCCCCATCATCTCCAGGGTCTCCTCGAGCGGCGGCGTGTCGAAGGTCAGGGCGCCACCATCCTCTTCGCGCTGGTCATGGGCCAGGTCGGGGCCGGCGGCATAGGAGCACCACTTGCCGGCGAACAGGCCGCAGGTCAGCGGCGACTGCACCGTGAGGGCGCTCTCCTCCTCGCTGCGCGCCCCGTCCAGGGCCAGACGCCCCGGCGCCAGCGCCAGGCGCCAGTGACTGATATTGGGCGATGGCCAGCTGGGCTCCGCCACCCAGCGGCCCGGCCGGCAGCCGTAGCGGGTGGTCGGCGGCATGCTGTCCTGCATCCACACCCGGATCGCGGGATCCTGCTCCACGCCCCTGTCCACGCCCTTCAGCCACTGGTCCCACCAGCGCAGGCACTCCTGCAGGAAGCCGATGGCCGGGCCCGGTTCCCCCAGGTGGGGATACTTGTGACTCCAGGGGCCGATCAGCCCCTTGCAGCGCTCGGGCAGGTTCGCCACCAGCCGCTTGACCGCGTTGGAGTAGCCGTCCGCCCAGCCGCTGGCGGCCAGCACCGGCACCTCCACTCGCGAGAAGTCCTCGCAGATGGAGCCGTGCTGCCAGTAGGCGTCCCGGTGCGGATGCGCGAGCCAGGTCGAGAGCCACAGGCCGCTGCCCTCGAGCCGCTGGTGCCACATCTCGCGCCAGCCGTCGCCGACCACGCTGGGGTCCGGCGGCAGCGAGTTGTAGGCGAACATGGTCGAGGCCCAGGAGAGGTTGTCGCCCAGCAGGCAGCCCCCCATGTAGTGCACGTCGTCCGCGTAACGGTCATCCGTGGAGCAGACGCTGACCACTGCCTGGAGCTCGGGGGGCTGCCGGGCGGCCAACTGCAGGCCGTTGAAGCCGCCCCAGGAGATGCCGATCATTCCCACCTTGCCGTCGCACCAGGGCTGGGCGGCGATCCAGCGCAGGATCGCCTCGCCGTCCAGCAGCTCCTGCTCCAGGTATTCGTCGGCAAGTACGCCACCGGAGTCACCGCTGCCACGGATATCGACCCGCAGCGAGGCATAGCCGTGCCCGGCAAAGTAGGGGTGGTGCATGGCATCGCGCCGCGCGGAGCCGTCGCGCAGCCGGTAGGGAATATATTCGAGGATCGCCGGCACCGGGGCCCTTTCGGCGCCCTCAGGCAGCCAGAGTCGGGCGCACAGCTCGACCCCGTCGTCCATGGGAATCCAGACGGGATCAAGGCACTCGACCGGGTGGGGAAAGTCGGTCACGACACGCATGACGGCCTCCTTCAGGGATGGTGATGGCTCAACGAGGCGCCTGCGGGGCGAGCGGCTCGATCTCGAAAGGCAGCATCCGCCGGCACTCCTCGATCCGCTCCGTCAGCGCCTCGCGGGTCTCGGCCCCGGTGAACAGCACGCCGAGCTCCCAGGAGAAGGAGTCCTGGTGCTTGAGCTCCGAGAGCCGCATGCCCTCGTGGACATTGAGGTGCACCAGGGTACCCGGGAAGGCCTCCTCGACGCGGCGGATCTCCTCGTCGGACGGCACCCGGCGCACCCAGCCATCCTCGAAGACCCGCAGCATCTGCTTGGCGGCGACGGGATAGCGGCCCTCGCGGTGCGGCATGCGCGGCGGGATGCCCAGCGCCACATCCACCATCACCTGGAAGTGTGGCGCCCCGTCGACCAGCTGGAAGATCGCCGCGTGGGAACGCGAGATGCGGGCATTGATCTCCAGCAGCCAGATGTGGTCGGCCTGCTCGTCGAGGAAGAACTCGATATTGAAGGGCGCATCGTCATAACCGATCCGCGACAGGAAGCGCCGGGTGATCGCCAGCATCCTCTCCTGCACCGCATCGGGCAGCGAGGAGGGATACTCGTAGCGCAGCAGCACGGAGGGGTGCGTGGCGTCGCGCAGGCTGTCGACGAGGCCCACCAGATGAACCTCGCCGTTCTGGACGTAGCCCTCCAGGGTGCACTGGCGGCCAGAGGAGATGATCGCCTCGGCGATACAGTGATGCCCGGTGACCGCCGCCACCTCCTCGGGCAGCTCGGCCAGGGCGGTGATCTCGTCAAAGGGGCGGCCGAAGCGCCCGATCCCATCACGGATCACCGGCAGCACCTCGCGCAGCTGGTCGGCATCCTCGATACGGAAGCCAAGATGCGAGGAGTGGGCTTTCACCGGCTTGATCCAGAACGGGTAGTCGATCTCGACGGACTCCACGGCCCGGTCGTCGAAGGTGTCCAGCGCCTGGAAGGCCGGCACGCACTCCGGCACGACCCGGGCCTGCTCCAGGCGGCTCCAGTACTTGTGCTCGCACTTCAGGAAGGCCGCAAGCGACGGGCCGGGCAGCCCCCGCGCCCGGCGCAGGACCGGCAGCAGCCCGCTGGTGGGGAAGTCCCAGTACCCCACGATGGCGTCCACCGGGCCGGGGAAGCGCTCGAGCTGGGCGAGGGCATCATCCACCAGGCGAGCGAAGGGATACTCCTCGGCATGCACCACCTCGTCGAGCGTCAGCAGCTCATGGAAGGCATAGTCCTCGACATGGCGCAGGTTCTTCAGCATCCGCTTGCTCAGCGCATCGTGGCCGATGATAAAGACATTCCAGCTCATGAGACCTCCACAGACATGCCCCCTTCGGACGGCGCGGACAGTGCCGGCACGACCCAGTAACTCCCCACGTCCTTAAGGATGGCAGCTATCTGCCAGCCTGCCTTGATATCGAACAACATGCCCCTACGGATACCCGCGGCGCGACACCAGGACCGGGAAGGCGCATCACGATGGTATCGGGGGTGGAGAAGCCGGTAGACTTCCCCGAAAAAGGGCAAGGGACACGAAGATGAAGGGAGCGCGCTCACTGCTGGCCATAGGGCTGGTCACCCTCGGCCTCGCCGCCCATGCCGACACCCCGGGGGTCGACGACGACAGCGACCTGCCGGTATGGGCCGAGAAGCGGCTCGGACCCTTCCATGCCCGCCTCTCGCGCTGGGTGGAGAGCACCTCCCGCGGCATCGACGGCTTCTTCGGCACCACCGATGCGCTGACCGTGAACACCGACTCCTACCTGCGCCTCAGCCAGGAGTGGGACTGGCGCGAGGGCGAGCCCTTCGACCAGGACCTGGGGGCACGTTTCCGCCTCGACCTGCCCACCACCGAGGAGCGCCTGCGACTGGTCATCGAGAGTGATCCCGACGAGACCCGCGGCACCCTGGCGGAACGGGAGTCGGCACTCACCGACGACCGCGCTGACAGCCTCGGCGACCTGCTGGTGGGCCTGAACCGCCTCGGCGACAGGGACAAGACCCGCCACTGGAACACCCGGGTCGGCGCCGGCATCAAGCTGCGCCTGCCGCTGGAACCCTACGTGCGCCTGACCAGCCAGCGGCTCTGGACCCTGCAGGACGGCCCCTGGCAGTTGCACAGCGACAATCGCCTCTCCTGGTTCAACGGCGACGGCTACTCCGCCCGCACCCGCTGGGACCTGGGCAGGCCGCTGGACGAGAAGCGCCACCTGCGCTTTCTCACCAATGCGCAGTGGCGCGAAGAGGTCGACCACCTCGAGTTCAGCCAGGCCGTGGAGCTCAACCGCCGCCTCAACCGCCGCAGCGTGCTGCGCACCTCCGGCGGCGTGATCGGCGAGAGCGGGTCCCACCCCGTCATCGAGGACAGCTACCTCGAGGTGCGCTTTCGCCGCGACGTCCACAAGGGCTTCACCTTCCTGGACGTCGCTCCCTCGCTGCACTTCCCTCGGGAGGCCGACCGCGACCCGCGCTGGGCGCTGACCCTGCGCCTGGAGATGTACTTCCGCCGCCATATCGACCGCGTCACCCTGTAAGCGCGAAGGATGCCCGCATGACCCTGAGCAAGACCCGCACCAGCTTCTACCGCCGCCTCTACGTGGCCCACCTGGTCGCCACCGGCACCGCCAGCGTACCGGCCATCACCGCCGCCACCGGAATGCCCCGGCGCACCGCCCAGGACACCCTCGGGGCGCTGGGCGAACTGGACATCCTCTGCGAGTTCGAGCACCTGGCCGGCGAGCGCCACAACATCGGCGCCTACGTGATTCGCGACTGGGGCCCGATCGACCCGGCGTGGGTGGCGGCGCACGCCGAACGGCTGCGCGTCGCCCTGGGCTATCCGCATCGGCAATCAGGGGAAGGATGAGGGACGGCGTAGGGATGGCCCGAGGGCTCGCGACGCTGGTTCTCCTGCTCCTGCTGGCCGGCTGCGGCGAGGGGGCCGTGCGCCAGTCGCCGGGGCCGGGCAGCGACGAGGCCCGGCTGGCGCAGGGCCAGGTGATTGCCGAGGATGGCTACCGGCTGCCGCTTCACCTCTGGCCGGCCGAAGGCAATCCCCGGGCCATCGTGCTCGGGATCCACGGCTTCAACGAACATGGCGGCACTTTCCAGGTCCTCGCCGAGGCCCTGGCACCCCGCGGCATCACCCTCTATGCCCATGACCAGCGCGGCTTCGGCACCACCGCACAGCGGCGCCTCTGGCCCGGCCACGAGCGGCTGGCCGATGACGTCTCCCTGCTCGCTGCCCTGTTGCGCAAGCGCCATCCCGAGACCCCGCTCTACCTCGTCGGCCACAGCATGGGCGGTGCGGTGGCGATCCTCGCCATGAGCGGCGAGAACCCGCCGCCGGTGGAGGGCAGCGTGCTGATCGCGCCGGCGGTGTGGGGCTTCGAGGCCATGCCCTGGTACCAGCGCCTGGGCCTCTGGCTCGGCGTGCGCCTCTTCCCCGCGCTGAGCTTCACCTCGAGCACGGTCCAGCGCCTCGGCATCGAACCCACCGACGACCCCGAGATGAAGCGCCGGCTGGCCGAGGACCCGCTGATCCTGCGCCGCGCGCGGGTCGATACCCTGCACGGCGTGAGCCTGGCCATGGACGCGAGCCTTGAGGCCGCCCGACGGCTGCCTGCCCCGGCACTGATCCTCTATGGCACCGAGGACCACATCATTCCGCCGGAGGCGATCTGTGCCCTGCTCGAACGACTGCCCGAGAAGGAGAGCATCCGTCTGGCGCTCTACCCGCAGGGCTACCATATGCTCACCCGCTACACCAAGCGCGAGCGGACCGAGGCGGACATCGCGGCCTGGCTCGCCGACCCCGCGGCTCCCCTGCCCTCCGGCCAAGAGCGGACCCGAGACCAGGCCCACCACACCCTCTGCCACTGAGCGGGCGACGACGTCTCCGCAGCAGGCTGTCGGGCGCATGGCCTGCCCGAATGTGATTGACATCACTCGTGACAGGGCGGACCTTGGGTGGATGAGCGAAGAGACTGGCGAACCCGCCCATCACGACGACGAGGGGTCGAGCGAGCAGGTAAAGCAGCTCGACGCCGCCATCGAGCGGCTTGCCGCCGCCAATGCCATTGCCGAGGTCTCTCCCGTCTTCGAGGTCATCGAGGCGGCACGCCCCCTGATGTCCGATGACATGGGTCTGCA
The DNA here is from genome assembly GCF_033549285.1 of Halomonas sp. Lineage (GTDB taxonomy): Bacteria > Pseudomonadota > Gammaproteobacteria > Pseudomonadales > Halomonadaceae > Halomonas. Next base: position 78,464 of record NZ_JAWSUJ010000001.1, on the reverse strand, counting down.
AGCCCTCTATGCGCGCGTGCCGGCGATCGAGGCCGCCGGGTTCTTCGGTGGCAGCGACTGGGACTCCCCCCAGACACTGGTGCCATCCCTCGCCGTGCGTACCGTGCGTCATGGCGACCCGGTCGCCACCCTGGTCGAGAGCCTGAGCCAGATTCGCCTGCTGGCCGTCGCCAAGGGCGACTATTCCCACCCTTCCATCTCGGCGGAGCACGCGCAGAACTTTCTCGCCCAGGTGATGGCCATGAACCTCGATCTCGTGGTCGGCGACCTGCACGAGGGCGACCGGCTGCGGCCTGAGCGGCTCGGCTACGCCGTCCAGGCCCTGTATCGCTACCTGCTGCGGCAACTGGGGTACGAGAACCTGCTGGAGCACCTGGTGGCCGAGGTGTGGCGCATCCTGGCGCAACGCCCGGTCCAGGTGGAGGGCGTGAAACAGATGGTGACCCAGATCGCCTCCTGCCTGCCCAGACTGGATGATCGGCCGGATGCCATGGCCGGCGAGGTCGGGGACGACGCCCTGCAGCTGATCAACGCCGTGTTCAGCCCCACCGAGGGCTGCCGCGAAGACCCCGGCCTCGAGACGTATGCCGAGCGTCTGGCGAGCATGGACGACGCGGCCCTGCTGCAGGAGGCCATTGCCTTTGCCCAGGCCATGCACAGCACCGGCCTGGTCTCGCCCTACATGCCGGGGTTCATCCGTTACCTGCGCAGCCGCTGGAACGCGCTGATCCCCACGGCACTGGGCCTGAGTTATACGGGAGCGGACGCCTTTCACTGCTACCCGGCGCTGATCCACGCCCTGATCGATGAGGCCCTGTTTGCCGAGACCAGCCAGGCCGCCTACGGCCTTGCCATGATGCTCGAGCGGGGCATCCTCTACTCGCCGCCGGTGGCCCCGTCGCTATGGCGGCAGCTGAGAATGACCTTGTGCGAAGCCGCAGCGGAGAAGGTCGTGGCAGTCTTCGGGCAGCGTCGCTCGCCGGAATGCTTCCTGCTCGCCGACGTTCTCAATGTGCTCGGCCGCCCGCTGGGCGTGGGCCAGGGGAACTACCCCACCTGCCAGTCGACACGCGCCCTGTCCATGTGGGCCTTCAATACCCCGGCCGACCTGCTCCGGGTCGTCGCCTGGGCGGCGCGAGACGACGAGATCGTGATGCGCTTCGAAGGTCACAGCATTTCCTCCCGCGACCTCGGTGCGGGACTGGCCAGCGAGCCTCCCGTGGATGTGGACGCCGTCTCCCTGCTCACCGTGCCGCACCTCGATCGCATCTACTTCGAGATGGGTCGCCGCAGCGCCGGGCGCGGGGAGGATCCCCACAAGTGGGTCAATGCCGAGTTCCATGGCGATCATGTGGGCCATGGCTTTCGCATCGCGGTCGATGTGTTTACCGGCGGCCTGAAGGACTTCGAGGGGTTTATCCGTGACTTCTATGCGGCCTATCACCCCTTCTACAACGGCAACATTCCGGTGATCAATCCGCAGCCGGCGGGCATTGCCGTGACCGATAGCGCCACGCGTTTTCTCGGCTGGCACGCCATCACGATCCAGCGTCTTGCGCTCGACCCGAGCCAGGTCATGCGGGTGTACTTCTTCAATCCCAACAACGACAGTGGGCAGGACTGGGGACAGGGCATCGTCACCTCGACCCAGGGCAATGGCGAACGCTTCGGTGAGGCCTCGCTGCCGGCTGCCCAGTTCACGTCGCGACTCTATGTCTTTCATTACGACCCGCTCGAGAAGGGCGAGCCGGCCGATGTACCAGACGATGAAGTGTATCGGGCCATGCATCTGGCTCGGGATAGCTGGGCGTCGGGGCGGTAGCCCGACAATGCCTGGCACTCAAGCTCGACACTACCGCTGGAATTCGAGCCTCAACTTCCTGCGCTACGCAGAAGGAGAACAACGTATGTCGACTGTATCGGAAACCCCGGCCGCCAAGGACGTTTCAAGCTGGACAGACCCGACACTGGATTCGGTCCGCGGCACTGAAACCCCCAAGGACCCCAACAAGGGCTACATCGCGCTGCTGGGCTGGAGCGTCAATGCCATCAAGGCCGCGCAGAAGTTTGACCGCCGCTATGTCGTGGTGGCGCCGGACTGGGCCGCCGATTTCTGCGAGGCCAACAAGATTCCCTACATTCAATGGGATTTTATCCGCCTGAACGACCGCTCCATGGAGATTGCGCAGACACTCAAGGAGGAAGGCGTCGACGTGGCCATCCCGCTGTTCGAGGAAACCGTCGAATGGTCGGGCGCGATCAACTCCGTGCTCATGGACAGCCCCCGCATGTACGGGCAGTCCATCCTGTTTCGCGACAAGGCCCTGATGAAGCGCCGTGCCCAGCTGGGCGGCATTCGCGTGGGGATCTTCGAGGAAGCCCACGAGAAGGATGACATCGTCCGCTTCATGAAACGCGTCAACCAGACGCTGCTCAAGCTCGATGGCGACCCCGATGACCCGATTCACGTCAAGGCCTTCGACAAGGCGGGCTGTCTCGGGCACCGCATGATCCGCAAGATCGACGAGATCGACAGCATTCCGGCCGAAGAGTATCCCTTGCTGATGGAAAGCCACCTCGACGGCTGGGAGTTTGCGGTCGAGGCCTGGATCCATGATGGCGAGATCAAGTTCCTCAACATCTCCGAGTACGTGACCCTGGGCTATTCGGTGTTCGTTCCGGCCACCCGGGAGCTCGAGAGCTGGCGCGATGCCATCACCAAGCAGATCGAGAAGTTGATCAAGACCTTCGACATCCGGTTCGGCCTGATCCATCCGGAGTACTTCGTGGCGGCAGACGGCGAGATGTATTTCGGCGAGGTCGCCTATCGCCCGCCCGGCTTCAAGGCCTTCGAGCTCATCGAGCGGGCCTACGGCTTCAGCCCCTACCAGGCATCGATGCTGGTCTTCGACCCCAAGAGCACCAAGGAAGAGGTCGAAGCCTTCTTCCCCCGCGAAGTGGTCGACGCGAAGGGCTATGCGGGCTGCTTCGGCGTCTACCCGCGGCGGCGTGTCGTCAGCAAGCTGGAGATGCCCAAGGAAACCATCGAACACCCCTACTTCGAGTCCCACGAGCTGGTGGCGCCCACCGAAGAGACGGTGCCGGACCGCTCGGCGTTCGGCACGCACTGGGGCCTGGTGTTCTTCTTCGGTGACGATCCGATCAGGATGCGGGACCTGCTCAAGGCACAGGAGGAGCTGGACTTCTACGTCTGATAACTTCTTGACGCCCGCCTCTTTGCGAGGCGGTAAATGAGCAAGGGCAGGGCCTGCGCCCTGCCCTTTTCATGCCTGTCGATCCACCATCCGATCGCCTGACTAGCGTGCCATGTCGACCACCACGCGCCCGCGCACCCGACCGGCGAGCAACTCGCCCGCCGTGTCGATGGCCTCCTCCAGGCCGATCGTGCGGGTGATGGCGTCGAGCTGCTCGGGGGCCAGCAGCTCACTGAGCCGGCGCCAGGCCTCGACGCGATCCTCGTAGGGGCGCATCACGCTGTCGATCCCTACCAGGGTCACGCCTCTCAGGATGAAGGGAGCGACGGTGCCCGGCAGGTCCATGCCCTGGGCCAGGCCACAGGCCGCGACGGTTCCGCCATAGCGGGTCCCGGCGAGGACGTTGGCCAGGGTGTGGCTGCCCACCGAGTCGATTGCCGCCGCCCAGCGCTCCTTGGCCAGGGGACGCCCCGGTTCGGAGAGCGTCTTGCGATCGATCACCTCCTGGGCCCCGAGTCCCTCGAGGTAGTCGGCTTCCTCCAGGCGTCCGGTGGAGGCCACGACCTTATAGCCCAGCCGCGCCAGGAGCGCGATGGCGTAGCTGCCGACGCCCCCGTTGGCGCCGGTCACCAGCACCTCGCCCTGATCCGGCGTGACACCCTGTTTCTCCAATGCCATCACCGAGAGCATGGCGGTATACCCGGCCGTGCCGATGGCCATGGATTGCCCGGCTCTGAAGGCCGACGGATGAGGGATCAGCCAGCGACTGTCCAGCCGGGCCTTCTCGGCCAGGCCGCCCCAGTGCGTTTCCCCGACGCCCCAGCCGTTGAGGAGTACGGCGTCACCGGGCCGGTAGGCGTCGCTGGACGAGCTCTCGACCGTCCCCGCCAGGTCGATCCCCGGCACCATGGGAAAGGCGCGCACCACCGGCCCCTTGCCGGTGATGGCCAGGGCGTCCTTGTAGTTGAGCGTGCTGCAGTCGACCCGCACCGTGACGTCCCCCTCGGGGAGTCGTGACTCGTCGAGCGTCTCCAGCGACACGTGCTGGCCGTCGTCTTGCTTGTCGATCAGGATTGCCTTGAACATCGTGCACCTCGTTGATATGCCCATTTATAGACCGATCGTCTACATGAAGACATGGAAACACCCCCGGCCTAGCGGGGCAGCCCTTCCATGTACGTCGTGATGAAGGTTTCGAGGGGATGGGCGCTTTCCTCCAGCCGGGCGCGCATCACCGCCCCTTCCCAGCCGATCCAGAAGGCCTCGGCGAGCCTGTCGCAATCCGCCTGGCCATCGAGCTCACCGGCCGCCTGGGCCTCGCGCAGGCAGCGCGCCACCCGCTGCTGCCAGTCGGCGAGGGTCGCCCGCAGCCACTGCCGGTAGCCTTCGGGCAGCCGTCCGGCCTCCTGGCCCAGGTTGCCCACCAGGCAGCCCCGGCGAAAGTGGTGACGTTCCATGCCGGCCCTGGCGTCGGCGACGAAGGCCGCGAGGCGCTCCAGGGGCTGGCGTGAGCCGTCCAGCAGGTGCTGGTCGAGCTTGTTGGCGAAGTAGGCGCCGTAATGCTCCATGACGGCGCGCCCGAAGGCTTCCTTGCTGTCGAAATAGTAGTAGAAGGAGCCCTTGGGCACCCCGACGCGCCGCAGGATGCCGTCGATGCCGGATGCGGTGAAGCCCTGTTCGGTCAGCACCTCGAGCCCGCTGCGGATCAGGGCCGCGCGGGTATCCGGGTCGTCGCGGGAGACCCTGGGCGGTCGACCACGGCGTGGCTTGGGAGAAGCGGTCGTCTGCGTCATGCCTTTAATATAGACCGATCGTCTATAAATTCAAGTCACCCAACAGCCAGCCCCTTGCGTGGCGGACATCCGACCGTTAACGCCCGAATCCTGGCGTCCAGCATGCCTCGCCCATTGCGCCGCATTGACAGGCACCGTCGGCCACGCCTACTATCGATAATCATTCTCACCGATAGGCTGTTGCCGGGTCGGCCATCATGACGCCCGAACGTCCCAGGATCACCACCACCGTCATCTTCCTGCAGGTCTCCTTCCAGGCCATCAAGCACTCCATGGCCGGCAAGGCGAGCGACGGCCTGCCCTGCTGGCTCGACGGCAGGATGCTGCGGATGCTCTGTCGTGACCTCAAGGCCTGTCGCGACCAGGCCATGGCCCATGAGGAGGCCCATCGGGCCCTGGAGGCCGCCTGTTCCCAGTGCGAGGAGCTGCTCGGCCACTGCCCCGGCGGGCTGGACAGCACCCTCTGCCACCGTCACCTGGATGCCATCCTGGCCGGATTGCAGCGCGCCCTCGTCGCGCTTTCTCCCCCGCCGGACGCCCCGACCGGCCTCTGGTACAGCGCCACCCGACACCTCCGCGAGGGCTGGCGCCGCCTCTCCTGAGTTCGGTGAACAGCCTTTCTCGCGGCCCTCGTTCCGCTCCCGCCGCCGAAACCGGCTCGTGCCCTCGGCTCAGGCCGCCTGTTACCTCGGTATCACGGCAATATCAGCCGGACCGGGCTCGCCCCGGCGCTATAGTTCTGATGATGGTCCAACCCGATTCGCGCCCCTGCGGCAAGCATTGGGGCGCTTTTCGTGTCATGCGCCTGCAGGCGCATGACACGACGTTTCCTGGAGGAACAACCCATGCACGGCATCCTGTAGGGAAGCGTCATCGCGGCGGGGCTGGCCTCGGCCTGCCTGCCGAGCTCGGCGACATGGGCATCCACTACCTGCGCCCGGACCTGCTCGGCCTCACCGTCACCGCTCCCCGGGTCGACGGCACCGGGACCCATACCGACTTCATGAACCCCGCCATCCTGCTCTACGAGCCCCAGGCGAATGGCTCCCTGGTGCTGGTCGGCGTCGAGAACCTGGTGTTCCGCAAGGCCTGGGAGGCCGCGGGCCATGGTGCGCCGCCGACCCTTGCGGGCCGCAGCTGGGACTACATGGTCGACGACCCGGATACGCCCACCGAGGAGGCCCACCACTTCGAGCCGCACTACGACCAGCATGTGTGGTTCCGCGACAACGCCAACGGCAACCTCGAGCCCTTCAACCCGGCGGTGGCCTGCAACTCCTGGAACGCTTGAGAATGCGAGGGAGCCCCCTGGAGGATCGCCCCTCCTGCCCCGACCCAGCCGACTCGGCGCGCCGCCCGCGCCGAGTCGGCTTGCCAGGCCCGATACCCATGGGGTTAACCGCTACTCTCCCGCCACGAGCCGATAGCCCAGCCCCTCGAGGCAGCGTCGCTGCGATGACGCCGGCGCCATCGACAGGTCATCGGCATCCTCCAGATCACCGGCAAGCACTGCCACGCCTGCCTCGCCATGGGCATACAACAGGCACTCGACGCATCGCCGGCATCCCCAGGCATCACCGCCCCTGCCATCCGGCGAGATATCGAGTTCATCGGCTCCTCCGCCGACCTGGATGGCCTCCAGCGGCCAGAAGGTGACGGGCTCGTCTCCCGCATCCAGGCCGCGGCCAAGGGGTGAGCCACACACCAGCAGCGTTACGGCGCCGCAGCGACACGCGATTTGCCCGTAGGGTCCGTTACTCATGGAATACTCCCTGTCGAGAGAGGGTCAGTCTGAATTAGGCATCCACACTAGCGGTCAACGTCGACCAAGCCTACGAGAGAGGGATAGAGCTGACGTTACCTTTCTCCTGGCTAGCTGTGATCTCTCGGTAGGCTTGGGGATGGAAACGGCAGGCGCACCGCACTGTGCCTGCCCGATGAAATCTCCATGTCTCGCCCCTATGCTGGAAGGTAACCCAACCCCAGGGAGAGCGAACGATGATCACCGAGACAGACCGAGAACACCTTGAGCGCTGCGTGGAACTGGCGGAGGAAGCCCTGGAGGCCGGTGACGGGCCGTTCGGCTCGGTGCTGGTGAGTGGCGATAGCGCGGTGCTGGTGGAGGACCACAACCATGTAGCCGGTGGGGATGCCACCCAGCATCCGGAGTTCTTCCTGGCGCGCTGGGCTGCGGAGAACCTGACGCCCGAGGAGCGCGCACGGGCCACCGTTTACACCTCCGGCGAGCATTGCCCCATGTGTGCGGCGGCCCACGGCTGGGTGGGGCTGGGGCGAATCGTGTATGCCAGCTCGTCCGAGCAGCTGGTGAGCTGGCTGCAGGAGCTGGGCGTGACCCCGCCACCGGTGCGCCCGCTGCCGATTCGGGAGGTGGTGCCGGACGCAGTGGTCGAGGGCCCGGTGCCGGAATTCGCCGAGCGCATCCGCGACCTGCATCGCCGGCTGCACGATGCCTGACGCCACTATTCGCCGCGCCGGCCGAGGATCCGGTAGGCGCGGGGCATTCCTTCATCGTCATCGGCCCGGGTCGCCTGAGCCTCGATCTGGCCCTTCAAGGTAGAGGCGCCGGCGGATGCCGAGGCTTCGAGGGAGACCCGCAAGGCCCTTCGAGTCTCGCCGATGGCCTCGATCAGCTGGGTCTGCTTCGCCGGCCGATGGAGCGCTTCCTGCACCTTGAGCATCGCGTACTCGCTTCCCACGATGCCGGCCAGGCTCACGGCAGTGGCCACCGTGCCCACCACCAGTGCGCCCGGGCCGGCAGGGGCAGCGACCGCCGAGGCGGCGCCACCGGCGGCCAGTGAGCGCATGCCACCCGCCCCAAGGCGTGACACCAGGGTGCGCAGGGCCAGGCGGCTGCCCTGTGCTGCGGCGGAGGCGCCGAAACGCCGGGCCAGGGCACGCCCCGCCAGCAGGCTGGCACCGCTACCCCCCACGGCGGCGGTGCTCCAGCGTGCCGTATCCAGGCCATCCCGCAGGGCCTCCTGCAGGACACCGTCCAGGTCGAGTGCATGGACGCGGCGCTCTCCCTCGCGTTCCGGCGTCACCTGTTGCGGGGCGTAGCGCGCCTGGAGCGTGGCCACCATCTCGTCAGCCAGGGCCTGCTGTTCGCTGACCAGGCGACGGGGATAGGCCGCCTGGAGGTCCGCCAGGGCGGACTCGAGCCCGGTTCTCTCGACCAGCCGCCTGTGGAGCTGCTCGTCCAGCCAGGCATCCAGGTCACCCATGAGCGCCACGCCGAGCCGCGTGTAGCTGCCGACGGGCGAGTAGTACCAGTCCAGATAGTCCGGCACCGCCGACTCGAGGGGGGCGAAGGCGCTATCCAGCCGCTCGTCCAGCCAGGGGCGCATGCGTGCCTGGAGTCGCTCCTCCGTCTCCATGGCGAGAGCCGAGAGATCTCGTGAGAACTCGGCATGGGTCTCGGCATCCAGGGTCAGCGACTCGCCGGCCACGATCACCCGGTACAGCGGCGCCTGGCTGCGTGACGCCAGCCAGCCCTGGCCGAGCTCGAACAGCACAAGCAGTGCCATGACCACCAGCAGCGACACCACCCAGCCGCGCCAGGAGCGCAGCCCGAAGGCCAGTCGATCGATCGACGATCGGATGACGTGAGTCATCACGGCTCCTCCTCTCGGCCGGTGCAGGAGGCCTCGCGGTGCGGCCGAGGCCCTCCCCGGCGCAACGCCTCGGCGCCGACCAGCAGGCGCACATAGGCCCAAGCGAAGGTGCTCTGGATGAGCAGCAACAGCAGCCAGCCCAGTATCGCCACGGGCGTGGCGAGCCGGAACCGCTCCACGGCATTCTGCATGCTCCAGTGCTGGGTGATCTCGGCCACGGTGGCCAGTCGCTCGAAGAATCCCAGCACGGCGCCCCCCGAGGGGTCCGGGAAATGACGCGCGATCGCCTCCTCCCAGCCGAGCCCGACCAGCCACGGCTGGGGCAGCCATAGGGCGGCCACCACCAGAAGCAGAGTCAGCAGGACAGCGGCCGGCACGACCACCAGGCGGCGGGTCACCGCCGACAGGTGGTCGGCGATGACATGGCGGGCCAGGCGTCGACGCAGCAGGTGCAGCGCCACCATCAGCCCTGGCACCCCGGCCAGCAGCAGGGGCCAGAGGACGGGTGAGAGCAGCCGCAGCTTGACCAGCAGCACCAGCGCCAGCAACGCGCCCATGAGCTGGTGGCGCACCACCATCATCGCCCCACCCCGCAGCCAGCCGTGCCAGGGCGAGTCATCGCGCAGGTACTGCTCCAGCCAGGCACGACGCCGCAGCCGGGCGGCCTCCAGGCTGCCGGCCACGATCAGCTGGGTGGCCAGCACCCAGACCGGCAGGAACAGCACGCCGGCAAGCGCCCCGCCCGACAGCGACCAGACCAGCAGCACCAGCGCCGTCAGGATCAGGTGGGCGTGGCGCCAGAGCGGCGCGACTCGCTGCCAGCGCCCTGCCATCAGGCGAGCGGCGAGAGGGCCTGTTCGACGAATGCCTGGCAGCGCAGCCTGGCCGGCCGGTCCTGCAGCCCTTCCCAGTAGGCCTCGAACTCGGGCCGGCGGGGAATGGTGCCGAAGTGCATGCCCCAGCCGAGGTGCGAGCCGACATAGACATCGGCCGCGCTGAAGGCCGTGCCGGCGATATGACGCCTTCCCTCGAGGGCGCCCGCCAGGGTCTCGATGACCGTCCAGTAGTCGCCGCTGCCGAGTTGCTTCTGCTGCTCGGCCGTCGGCTGAATGCCGAGGGTGTTCAGTGAGATGGCGGATTCCAGGGGCCCGGCCGCGAAGAACAGCCAGCGGTAGTAGTCGCCCCGGGCGGCGGGCGGCGGCGCCAGGCCTGCCTCCGGGAAGGCATCGGCCAGGTAGGCACAGATGGCCGCAGCCTCGGTGACTACCACGTCGCCGTGGCGGATCGCCGGCACCTTGCCCATGGGATTGAGGGCCAGGTAGTCCGGCGACTTCATGGCGGCGCCATACTCGAGGGTCACCGTGCGATAGGGCACGCCGAGTTCCTCGAGCATCCAGTGGACGATCCCGCCCCGGGAGAGCGGGTTGGTGTAGAAGGTGAGCTCGGCCGGCTCACGTGGGGCGGGTTCGGCCAGTGCCGCGGGCGGCAGCACGACCTCGGGCGGCAGCACATAGCCCTGGCCGGGCGCATTGACCACCTCGACCCCCACCGCCCGCAGCGCGGCGACATCCTGGTAGAGGGTGCGCAGCGTGATCCCCAGCCGCTCGGCAAGCTCGGGCCCGCCGAGCGGGCCAGCGTGGTGGCGCAGTTCCCGGATCAGGTCTTGCAGGCGCGTCGTTCGTGACATGGACGATTCCTCGTGCGCGTGGCAGTGACTCGCCGCCTCGGGGCGTCGAGGCGATCATCATGCCTCCGTCACGGCGGCGGTACCAGTCACGCGGCCAGGGGTCGACATGCCACCGAACCGGGGCCGGCTCACAGCCCCTGCGCACCCCGGCGCAGCCAGTCATGCACGAAGGCAAGCTTCTGGCGTGCGGCATCCGAGAGCACGAAGGGATAGAGGTCGGAGAGCCCCATGGAGCGATTGACGTGGTTGACCCCCGCCACCAGGCTGGCCGCGACATGGATCAGGCGGTCGGCGTCGGGTTCCATGTACGGGTCCCAGCCGGGGCTCGGCAGCTCCGGCGAGGAGAGGCCCGTCGCGACGAAGCTGTCGGTAATGTCCGTCAGGTGCAGCAGGTGGGCGGCGGTCTCGGCCCAGTCCTCGTGGGGATGCGCGGAGGCGTAGGTGGTCAGGAAGCGTAGCCTCCAGTCGGGCGGCGGGCCGTCATGGAAGTACCGCTGGAGCGCGGCGGGGTAATCCGCGCGCTCGTCGCCGAACATGGCCCGGAAGGCGTCGAGGAAGTCCTCGCGCAGGCTGAGGCGCCACCACAGCATGTGCGAGATCTCATGGCGCATGTGGCCGATCATGGTGCGATAGGGCTCCTCGAGCGCTTCCCGACGGGTGGTACGCAGGACCGGGTCCGCCTCCGCCACGCTGATCGTCACCACGCCCCCGACATGGCCCATGGGCACCGGGGTATGGCCCTCCGCCAGCATGTGAAACACCGGACGAGCGCCGGGATCCTCGGGGCGGAACCAGTGCCAGCGCCCCAGGTTGTCGAGCACCCAGCGCTTGGCGGCCTCGGTCTTCGCCCAGTTGGGCATGGCATCGGGGATGGAAGGATCCGGCGCCAGCGCGGTCATGGCGCAGGATCGACAGAAGGCCCCCGGCTCGGGAGCGATCCAGTTGCAGCCGATGACGTCGCGATTCACGCAGAACGGCGGCATGGGCAGGAAGGCCCTGGCCTGGGGGTCATAGGCGACGGGCGTTCCCTCGGCGGTGGCGAGGTTATCGAACCAGAGGGACCCGGCACCGACCGGGTTGGCAAAGACACGCATTAGGCAGTCACTCCGCAGTTACCGCAAGGCAGAAGGCCCGACGCTCCAGGCCATATCGTCCTCCTTCCGCGACTGCCGATCAAACTTCTCCGGCAAAGTAGGGCGGCAGGTGAAAAAAGGTGGCGAGGAACGCCCCGCCGCCTGTCGTTCGTTACCGCTCGAGTGAGTCCGGGACTCGCATCAGATCTCGAAGCCCAGGCCGAAGTCCTCGGCGCTGATCGCCATCAGCGGCTCGGCACCGGCTTCCAGCGCCGCCTTGTGGGCGCGGGTGCGCGGCAGCAGGCGCTGGTAGAAGAAGCGCGCGGTATCGAGCTTGGCGCGGTAGAAGGCGCCCTCCTCGGTGCCCTCGGAAAGCGCCATCCGGGCCTGTTTCGCGGCGCGGGCGAAGAGGTAGGCCAGGGTCGCGTAGCCCGAGTACATCAGGTAGTCGACGCTGGCCGCGCCCACCTCTTCGCGGTCGGTCATGGCCTTCATGCCGATGGCCATGGTCATCTCGCCCCACTCCTGGTTGAGCTTGGCCAGCGGGCGCACGAACTCGGCGAGTTCACTGTTGCCCTCCTCGGCCTGGCAGAACTTGTGGATCTCCTTGGTGAAGGCCTTGAGGCTCTCGCCCTGGCTCATCAGCACCTTGCGGCCCAGCAGGTCGAGGGCCTGGATGCCGGTGGTGCCCTCGTATAGGCGGGTGATGCGGGCGTCGCGCACCAGCTGCTCCATGCCCCACTCCTGGATGAAGCCGTGGCCGCCGAAGACCTGGACACCCTCGTTGGTGGCCTCGAAGCCCACCTCGGTGAGGAACGCCTTGACGATGGGGGTCAGCAGGCCCAGCAGGGTCTCGGCGCGCTCCTTCTCGGCGGCGTCGCTGCCGTGCTCGACGATATCGATCATCTGCGCGGTGTAGAGGGTCAGCATCCGGCCACCCTCGGCGAAGGCCTTCTGGGTCAGCAGCATGCGGCGCACGTCCGGGTGGACGATGATCGGGTCGGCGGCCTTATCCGGCGCCCTGGGGCCGGAGAGTGCGCGCATCTGCAGGCGGTCGCGGGCATAGGCCAGGGCGTTCTGGAAGCTCGCCTCGGTGAGGCCCAGGCCCTGGATACCGACGCCGATGCGGGCGGCGTTCATCATGGTGAACATGCAGGCCAGCCCCTTGTTGGGCGCCCCCACCAAGAAGCCTTTCGCCGCGTCGAAGTTCATCACGCAGGTGGCGTTGCCGTGGATGCCCATCTTGTGCTCGAGCGACCCGCACACCACGCCGTTGCGCTCGCCCGGCTCGCCCGCTTCATTGGGGAGATATTTCGGCACCACAAAGAGCGAGATGCCTTTCGAGCCCTCCGGGGCGTCGGGCAGCTTGGCCAGCACCAGGTGGACGATGTTCTCGGCCAGGTCGTGCTCGCCGGCGGAGATAAAGATCTTGGTGCCGGTAATCTCGAAGGCGCCGTCGGCAGTGGGCACCGCGCGGGTCTTGATCAGGCCGAGGTCGGTGCCGCAGTGGGGCTCGGTCAGGCACATGGTACCGGTCCAGGTGCCCTCCACCAGCCGGGTCAGGTAGGTGGCCTGCTGCTCCTCGGTGCCGTGGTGGCGCAGGGCGTCGGCGGCGCCGTGGGAGAGCCCCGGGTACATGCCCCAGGCCAGGTTGGTGGAGCAGACCATCTCGTTGAGCACCATGGCAAGCGATGGCGGCAGGCCCTGGCCGCCGTGCGCGGGGTCGGCGGCAAGGCTCGGCCAGCCGCCCTCCACGTACTGGGCGTAGGCCTCCCTGAAGCCCTTCGGCGCCTTCACCTCGCCGCCCTCCAGCAGGCAGCCTTCGCGGTCGCCGCTCTGGTTGAGCGGCAGCAGCACCTCGCGGGCGAAGCGCGCGCCCTCCTCCAGGATGGCGGCGACCACGTCGGGACTCGCCTCCTCGCCGCCCGGCAGGCGGGCGTAGTGGGCCGGATAGTCCAGCATCTCGTCCATGACGAAGCGGATATCGCGCAGGGGGGCCTGATAGTCGGGCATCTCGATCTCTCCAGTTCCACGGCCGGGCCGCAAGGGGCACCGAGTCATAGGGTCGCGAAGGCGGCGAGGGCCGCTTTCAAACATGTGTTTGAAATTATCCCTCATACTGGATGCAGTCAAGCGTTCGTTTAAAAGCTTCAAGTGACAAGGTACAAGGCGCCAGGGATGCCACCCAGGCGCAAGATGAAAAAGGGAGCAAGCCAAGGGGTTTCCTTGAAGCTTGCTCCTTGTGGCTTGCGGCTGGCCGAAGGCCTTATTGCATGCGAATCCCGCCGTCCAGGCGGATCACCTCGCCGTTGAGCATGGCGTTGGTGATGATCTGCTCGGCCAGGCGAGCGAACTCCTCGGGCTTGCCGAGCCGCTTGGGGAAGGGAACGGCGGCGGCCAGGGCCTGGGCGGCCTCGTCGGGGATCTCGCTCATCATGGGGGTCTCGAACACCCCGGGGGCAATGGCCATCACCCGCACGCCGTGGCGCGAGAGCTCGCGGGCCGCGGGCAGGCTCATGCCCACCACGCCGGCCTTGGAGGCGCTGTAGGCGCACTGCCCCACCTGGCCATCCATGGCGGCGATGGAGGCGGTGTTGATGATCACCCCGCGCTCACCGTCCTCACCCGGGGCGTTCTTCGCCATGGCGGCGGCGGCCAGGCGCATCACGTTGAAGGTGCCCACCAGGTTGATCTGGATGGTGCGATTGTAGGCCTCGAGGTCGGCGGGGTTGCCCTCGCGGTCGACGAGCTTGCCCACGCTGACCACCCCGGCGCAGTGCACCACGCCGGCGAGGCCGCGGCCATCGCTGAGCTCCACCGCCACATCGACGGCCGCCTGGATGTCCTCGCCGGAGGTGACGTCGCCATGCACCGCCCGGGCGGCACCGCCCAGGCGCTCGGCGTGGGCATCGACGGCATCGCTCAGGTCGCAGAGCACCACCCGGCCGCCGGCGGCGACCAGCCGCTCGGCGGTGGCCGCCCCCAGCCCGGAGGCGGCGCCGGTAATCAGAAAGGTATTGTCCTTGACTTTCATATCGGTGTCCTTGGGTTACTTGGCCGGCGCCGCATCCGCCTTGTCGACGGCATCGGCGCGCAGCTTGAAGCGCTGGATCTTGCCGCTGGGGGTCTTGGGCAGCTCCTCGACGAACTCGATCACCCGCGGGAAGGCGTGGGTCGAGAGGCGCTCGCGCACCTGCTTGCGGATCTCGTCGGCCAGTTCGTCGCTGGGCTCGAAGCCCTCGCGCAGCACCACGTAGGACTTGATGATCTCGCCACGGATCTCGTCGGGCTGGCCCACGGCGGCGGACTCCGCCACCGCCGGGTGGGTCATCACGCTGTTCTCCACGTCGGTGGGCCCCACGCGATAGCCGGCGGTGGTGATGATATCGTCGTCGCGGCCGGCGAACTGGAAGGTGCCGTCCTCGTTGCGGATCACCACGTCGCCGGTCAGATAGTACCCTTCGGCGAAGGGGTGCTTCTCCTGCCAGGTGTAGCCGGCGAAGAAGTGCGCCGGGGAGTTCTCGATATCCACCGCCAGCACGCCGGGCTGGCCCGGGGGCAACTCGTTGTACTCGGCATCGAGGATCGCCAGGCGGTAGCCCGGCATCGGCACGCCCATGGCGCCGACATGCTTGGGATGGTCCAGGGCATGGTGGTTGTTGCAGGTCATGCCGGTCTCGGTCTGGCCATAGTGGTCCATGACCGGGCAGCCCAGGGAGCGCTCGACCCAGGTCACCACCTCGGTGTTGAGCGGCTCGCCGGCGGAGCTCGCCGCGCGCAGCTCGAGGGTCTGGTGGGCGTCATCGAACAGGCCCGAGGCCTTCATCAGCCGGTAGGCGGTGGGCGCGGCCGCGAAGTTGGTGATGCGGTGGCGCTTCATGAAGGCCAGGGCGCCCTCGGCGGAGAAGCCCGCCTCGCAGAAGTGGGTGGTCACCCCCAGCAGCAGCGGCCCGGCGATGGCGTAGTAGAGACCATAGGCCCAGCCCGGGTCGGCCATGTTCCAGAAACGGTCGGTCTCGCGCAGGTCGACGGCCAGCTCCATGTAGAGGGCGAAGGCCGGCATGCCGGCCAGCGGCACGGCCACGCCCTTGGGCTTGCCCACGGTGCCGGAGGTGAACATCTGCAGGAAGGCCGCGTCGCGACCCAGGCGCGGCGGCGTGGCCTCGATCGGCGCATGTGCCAGGGCATCAGCCCAGTCCAGGTCGTCGCCGTGGTCGGCATCCGGGCCACCTACTGCCAGCACCGGCGGGCACTGGGTCAGGCCGTCGAACTTGAAGCGGTTGGCGTGATCGGTGATCACAAGCCGGGTGTCGGCGCGACCCAGGCGGTAATCCACCGCGTCCGGGCCGAAGGCGGTGAACAGCGGCTGGTAGACGGCGCCGATGCGCCAGGTGGCCAGCACCGCCACCAGCAGCTGCGGCGAGCGCGGCAGCATGCAGGCGATGCGGTCGCCCACGCCCAGGCCGCGCTCGGCGAACCAGCCGGCGAGCCTGGCGCTTTCGGCATCGAGTTCGGCGTAGGTCAGGGTGTTGACCTGGCCCCGGGTGTCCTCATGCACCAGGGCCAGGACGTCGCCGCGGCCGGCGCGCAGGTGGCGCCCGCAGCAGGACTCGAAGGCGTTGGCCTTGCCGTCGCGATGGTCATCGAGGCGCGCGATGACGTCGTCGATGGAAAAGGTCTCGAGGTAGCTCTGGTAGTCGGGAAGGGTGCTCATGTACTGCCCTCTCGCGGTTTGTGCTTGTTGTGGCGGCAAACAAGGTTGGTGGCGATCAATGCTGGCGACGAAGGAAACGGCAAGCGCCGACGCTGGCGTGCACGCCCACCTTCTGGTTAGATGCAGTTGACGTAAGCGTCAACCTAGCAAGCGCTAGGTACAAGCTAGAGGCTCCCGGTGAACGGGGCAACCCCTGAACGGCAGGATGGGACTAGACGATGGTCGAGCGTGGCGGACCGACGGCGCCCGGGAGGTCAGGCGCGATGGGTGATCATGGCGACCAGCTCGTGGGCCAGGTCATCCGGGGAGCGCGGGCCGGCGGGATCGTACCAGCGCACCGTCCAGTTGAGCGCCCCCATCACGAAGCGAGCCACCAGGAAGCGGTCGCCATGGATCAGCCCTTCGGCCAGGGCCGCGTCGATCACCTCTTCCCAGAGCGCCTCATAGGCATCGCGCAGGTGGCTCAGGTGGTCCCGGGCCTCGGGGTCGAGGCGGCGCCACTCGTAGAGGGCCACCACATGGGCATTGCGGTCGGTGAGCAGGGTCTCGAGGTGCGCGCGCGCCATGGCCTGCAACCGTGCCTCGGCAGAGTTGTCGCACTCCTCGAGGGCCGCCTTCGCGATGACCAGGGCGTTCTGGGTCCCCTCCTCGATCACCGCCGCCAGGATCTCCTGCTTGTCGCGGAAGTGATGGAAGAGGCTGCCGGACTTGATGCCCATCTCCTGGGCGAGCATGCGCACCGTGGTCCGGTCGAAGCCCTCCTGGACGAACAGCTGGGCGGCCTGACGGGTCAGCTCCTTGCGGCGCGGTGAGTCATTCATTACATTCATCGAGATTTACACTAGCGCTTGCTTGGTTGACCCTGAGAAAACCACAGCCCCGCGGACGGGTCAACGCGGCGCCGTCCGAGATAACGGCCACAATGACAATGCGGTCCCGCCCGGGACCGTAACGCCACACCGGAGAGCCCATCATGAGCCAGTCCAACGATATCGTCTTCCTCTCTGCCGCACGCACGCCCATGGGCGGCATGCTGGGCAGCCTTTCCAGCCTTACCGCCCCGCAGCTGGGCGCCACGGCGATCCAGGCCGCCATCGAGCGCGCCGGCATCAGTGCCGACAGCATCGACGAGGGCATCATGGGCTGCGTGCTGCCCGCCGGCGTCAAGCAGGGCCCGGCCCGCCAGGCCATGCGCCAAGCCGGCATTCCCGACGCCATCGGCGCCACCACCATCAACAAGCTGTGCGGCTCGGGCATGAAGGCCGCCATGCTGGCCCACGACCTGATCCGCGCCGGCAGCGGCGAGGTGATGCTCGCCGGCGGCATGGAGTCCATGTCCAACGCGCCGCATGTGCTGACCAAGGCCCGTGCCGGCTATCGCCTGGGCCATGGCGAGCTCAAGGACCACATGTTCCTGGATGGCCTGGAGGACGCCGAGACCGGCAAGCTGATGGGCGTCTTCGCCCAGGACGTCGCCAGCGATCGCAACTACGGCCGTGAACGCCTGGACGACTTCGCCATCGCCTCGCTGGAGCGTGCCATGGAGGCCACCAACGCCGGCCACCTGAAGGCCGAGATGGCGCCGGTCACCGTCACCAGCCGCCAGGGAGAAAGCGTGGTGGACCACGACGAGCAGCCCTTCCAGGCCAAGCTCGACAAGATCCGCTCGCTGCGGCCCGCCTTCGCCAAGGACGGCACCATCACCGCCGCCAACTCCAGTTCCATCTCCGACGGTGCCTCGGCGCTGATCCTGGCAAGCCAGGCAGCGGCCGATCGCCTGGGCGCCAAACCGATCGCGCGGATGCTGGGCCACAGCACCCACTCGCGCCACCCCAGCGAGTTCACCATCGCCCCGGTGGGCGCCATCGACAAGCTGATGAAGAAGCTCGACTGGGGCGTGAATGACGTCGACCTCTTCGAGATCAACGAGGCCTTCGCCGTGGTGACCCTGATGGCCATGGACGACCTGGGCCTGCCCCACGACAAGGTCAACGTCTTCGGCGGCGCCTGCGCCCAGGGCCATCCCATTGGTTCCACCGGCTCGCGGATCATCGCCACCCTGATCCATGCCCTGCGCACCAGGGGTGGCAGGCGCGGTATCGCGAGCCTGTGCATCGGCGGCGGCGAGGCCACCGCGGTGGCGGTCGAACTGGTCGACTGATGGAGAGCGTCACGCTCGACACCCCGGCGGGCGGGCTGCATGCCGCCCGCTGGCGTCCCGAGACGAGGGAGCCAACGCGCAGACCCATCGTGCTGCTGCACGACTCCCTGGGCTGCGTGGCGCTATGGCGGGACTTTCCCGCCAGGCTCGCCACGGCCAGCGGCCGGGAGGTGATCGCCTACGACCGCCAGGGCTACGGCCAGTCGGCGCCCTATCCGGGCCCGCAACCCTCCAGTTTCATCGCCGACGAGGCAGAGGCCTTCCACGCGCTGCGCGAGCACTTCGGGCTCGCGCGCTTCGTGCTCCTCGGCCATAGCGTGGGCGGGTGCATGGCGGCCGAGATCGCCGACCGGCATGCCGACGGCTGCGAAGTGCTGATCACCGTGGCGGCCCAGGCCTTCAACGAGCCATGCACCCTGGCCGGCATCCGCGAGGCGGAACAGGCCTTTGAGCATCCCGCCGCCATGGCGCGACTGGCGAAGTACCATGGCGACAAGGCCGACTGGGTGTTGAGAAGTTGGGTCGACAACTGGCACTCCGAGGCCTTCGCCGACTGGACACTGGACGGCGCACTGCGTCGGGTAACCTGCCCGACACTCGCCCTCCATGGCGAGCACGACGAGTATGGCTCTCGGGCCCAGCCCGAGCGCATTGCCTTGCTCACCCCCGGGCCGAGAGCGCCTCATATCCTGGCCGACTGCGGCCATGTACCCCACCGCGAATGCCCGGAACGGCTGACCGCCGCCCTGCTGCCCTTCCTGGCCGATCCCACCTCGGCCTGACACTCAGCGCTTCGCCCCTCACCCCCTGGGCGCCGCCAGGCGATCCAGGCGCAACCGCTCGCGGCCATCGAACAGCCGTCGACTGCCCGCGGCCACCGCCGCCAGGGTGCCGAAGCCGGTCCCCAGGGTGATGGTGAACATCACCAGTATCTGGTATTTCACCGCCAGCGCCGGCGGGCTGCCGGCGAGTATCTGGCCGGTCATCATGCCCGGCAGGCTGACCACCCCGGCGGCCGCCATGGCATTGATCATCGGCATCAGGCCGCTGCGCATCGCCTCGCGGCGGATGTCGCCGACCGCCTCCTGCCAGCGCTGGCCCAGCATCAGGCGGTTCTCGATCACCGCTTGCTGTCGCCAGGCGGTGTCGGTCAGCCGATCCAGTGCCAGGGCCACCCCGGTCATGGTGTTGCCGAGCATCATCCCCAGCAGCGGAATGGCGTACTGCGGCCGGAACCAGGGCTCGGGGCCGATGATCACGGTGAGCGTCAGCACCGTCACCGTGAACGAGGAGAGAAACATCGCCAGGGTGCCGATGCCGAAGGCCCAGCCGCCCAGCAGGCGACGCCTCTGGCGGGCCATCACCTCGCGCCCGGCGATCAGCAGCATGCCGAGCGCCATCAGCGCCACCCACACCAGCCGCTCGGCCGCAAAAAGCGCCTCCAGCACCAGGCCCACCAGGGCGAGCTGGATCACCGTGCGCGCCGCGGCGACCAGCAGGCTCCTGCCCATGCCCAGCCGTGCCACGGCCGTGCAGGCGGCCAGCGCCACCACCATCAGCGCCGCCAGGGCCAGCTGCCACCACGCCAGTTCGATCACGCCCATGTCGCCACCTCGACGAGCTTGGTCCCATCGATGCGCCAGTGGCGATCCGCCACCCGCTGGATCTGTCCCGGGTCGTGGGCGACCCAGATCACCGGCCAGCCCCGCTCACGGATGCGCGCCATCAGCCACGCCTCCACCCGGCGGGTGGTCACCTCGTCCAGGTTGGCGGTAGGCTCGTCAAGCAGCAGTGCCGAGGGCGCGCGGCTGATCGCCCGCAGCAGGGCCAGCCGCTGCTTCTCCCCCGACGAGAGCCGCGCCACCTGCCACTCCAGGACCTCGGCGGTGAAGCCCAGCGCTTCGAGATCCGCGGGGGCAGCCTTTGCCATATGCTCGCCCACCCTGTCCGCCCACCAGTGGCTCTCGGCCGGCACCAGCATCACTTGCGCCCGCCAGGCATGGGCCGGCAGCGACGCCTGGTCGATATCGCCCAGCCAAACCTCGCCGCCGTGGGGCTCCAGGTCGGCCACGGCGCGAAGCAGGCGACTCTTGCCCGAGCCACTGGAGCCGGAAAGGCAATGGATCTCGCCGGGGGCGAGGGTCAGGCTCACCCCGGCGAGCTCTCCGACGGTGAGACGCTCCAGGTGCAGGGCATCGGTGGCGGTCAAGGCAGCCTCCAGGCAGAAGGGAATGGCGGCGATGGTAGCAGCTTGCCCCGCCGAGGGGAGTCAGCTTCACGCGACGCTTTCCGGACCGGGACATCGAGAATGCCTACCGTCTGCTCGATCGGGTGGGACTGCTCGAGCATGCCGACAAGCGCGACGACGCCCTTTCAGGTGGCCAGCGACAGCGGGTGGGCATCGCCCGGGCCCTGGCCCGGAGCCAGAGCGGCTACTGGTGGACGAGCCCACGGCGCGCCTCGACCCCAGCACCAGCCGCCAGATCATGCGGCTGATCACCGAGATATGCGCCGAGCGCCTGCTGCCCGCCATCATCAACATCCATGATGTCCTCCTGGCCCAGCAGTTCGTCAACAGGCTGATAGGTCTGCGCGCCAGTCACGGCCGGTGACGTTGAGTATATACGATAATCCATATATTATCGGTGGCGACAGATCCGAATTCATCGAACCGTCTCACCGGATACACCGTGACAAGCACACCACCGAACGACCTACCCAATATCGATGGCGAACGGTTCCGGGTCCCCGATGCCGGGAGCCTCAGCCTGCCCGACAGCGGCGAGCACGCCCCGCGCATCCTGCTGCTCTACGGCTCGCTCAGGCAACGCTCCTTCAGTCGCCTGGTGGTGGTGGAAGCCGCGCGGCTGCTGCGCGCCATGGGCGCCGAGCCCCGCATCTTCGACCCGCGGGGCCTGCCGCTGCCCGACGCCGAGGAGGCGACCCACCCCAAGGTGGCGGAACTGCGCGAGTTGGCCGAGTGGGCCGAAGGCATGGTGTGGTGTTCTCCGGAGCGCCACGGCGCCATGACCGGCATCATGAAGGCACAGATCGACTGGATCCCCCTGGCGCTGGGGGCGGTGCGTCCCACCCAGGGCAAGACCCTGGCGGTCATGCAGGTGTGCGGCGGCTCCCAGTCGTTCAACACGGTCAACCAGCTGCGGGTGCTGGGGCGCTGGATGCGCATGGTGACCATCCCCAACCAGTCCTCGGTGCCCAGCGCCTTCAAGGAGTTCGACGACAACGACCGCATGAAGCCCTCCCCCTTCTATGACCGCATCGTCGACGTCATGGAGGAGCTGGTGAAATTCACCCTGCTGGTGCGCGGCCGCAGCGAGGCACTCACCGACCGCTACTCCGAACGCAAGGAGTCGGCCGTAGAGCTCTCCGCGCGGGTCAACCAGCGCGCCATCTGACAGGAGTCACACCATGAGCACACGGCAGGAATCACGGTCTCCCAGCACGTCCGAGGGCATGGGGTGCTTCGAACGCTTCCTCTCGGTCTGGGTGGCGCTGGCCATCGTCGCCGGGGTGGTGCTCGGCCAGCTCGCCCCTGCGGTGCCCGAGACGCTCTCGCGCTTCGAATACGCCCAGGTGTCTATCCCGGTGGCGATCCTGATCTGGGCGATGATCTTCCCGATGATGGCGCAGATCGACTTCTCCGCCGTGCTCGGCGTGCGCCGCCAGCCCAGGGGGCTGATCATCACCACCACGGTGAACTGGCTGATCAAGCCCTTCACCATGTTCGCCATCGCCTGGTTCTTCCTGACCGTGGTGTTCGCGCCGCTGATTCCCGAGCCCCTGGCCAGCCAGTACCTGGCCGGTGCCATCCTGCTGGGGGCAGCCCCCTGCACCGCCATGGTCTTCGTATGGAGCTACCTCACCCGCGGTGACGCCGCCTACACCCTGGTACAGGTCGCCCTCAACGACCTGATCATGCTGTTCGCCTTTGCCCCCATCGTGGTCTTCCTGCTCGGGGTCTCCAACATCCCGATACCCTGGGATACCGTGGCGCTGTCGGTGGTGCTCTACATTGCCATCCCCCTCACCGCCGGCGTCGTGACTCGCCGTACCCTGATTGCCCGCCACGGCAGCGAGTGGTACGACAACGTCTTCATGAAGCGCATTGGCCCAGTGACGCCGATTGGGCTAATCGTGACCCTGGTGCTGCTGTTCGCCTTTCAGGGCGAGGTGATCCTCGAGGCGCCGCTGCATATCGTGCTGATCGCCATCCCGTTGATCCTCCAGACCTTCCTGATCTTCTTCATCGCCTACGGCTGGGCCAAGGCCTGGAAGGTGCCCCACAGCGTGGCGGCCCCCGGCGCGATGATCGGCGCCAGCAACTTCTTCGAGTTGGCCGTGGCCGCCGCCATCTCGCTGTTCGGCCTTCAGTCCGGCGCGGCGCTGGCCACGGTGGTGGGCGTGCTGGTGGAGGTGCCGCTGATGCTGGCGCTGGTGCGCATCGCCAACCGGACCCGGCACCACTTCCCTGAGGCCGAGACCCAGGGCGCTGCCGAGACCAGGGGCTGACCCATGATGGCCATCGAGATCAGTGATCGGGCCCGGGAGAGGCTGCACAGGAAGGGAGCCGTAACATGCGCGAGGAATGGGAGCGCTACCAGTCCTGGATCTACCTGCTGTGTATAGTGGCGGGCCTGGCGTTCGGCCTGGCCCGCCCGGACCTTGCCGGCATGCTCGAGGCTGGCCTCTGGCCGCTGCTGGGGCTGCTGCTGTATGCCACCTTCACCCAGATTCCTCTGGTTCGCATCGCCGATGGCTTTCGGGACTGGCGCTTTCTCTCTGCCCTGCTGGTCGGGAACTTCCTGGTGATCCCGCTGGTGGTGGGCGGGGTGGTATCGGGACTGCCGCTGACGCCGGCCATCCAGGCCGGGATATTGCTGGTGCTGCTGGTGCCCTGTACCGACTGGTTCATCAGCTTCACCCACCTCGGCAAGGGGAATACGGCCAGAGCCATCAGCGCCGCGCCTCTGCTGCTGCTCATGCAGCTGCTTGCCCTGCCACTCTATCTATGGCTGTTCCTCGGCAAAGACTGGCTCCAGGTCGCCGTTGGCGCTCACCTGGTCGGCGCCTTCGCGGGCCTCATCCTCGCTCCCCTGCTGCTGGCATGGGTCACCGAGCACCTGGCCGCACACAACCCTCGGGCCGGGCGACTGATCCATGGCCTGGGCGTCCTGCCGGTCCCGCTGCTGGCCCTGGTGGTCATGGTGATTGCGGCCTCTCAGGTCAACGCCGTGATAGAGCTTCGGGACGTCCTGCTTCAGGTCCTGGCGGTGTTCGTTGCCTACCTGCTCTTCGCCGCCTGCCTGGGCAAGCTGCTCGGCCAGCTGTTTCGGGTCGACATCTTCCAGGCCCGCACCCTGGCCTTCAGCTTCGGGACCCGCAACTCCTTCGTGATGCTACCGCTGGCCCTGACGCTGCCGGAGGCCCTGCAGGCCACCGTGGTGGTCATCGTATTCCAGTCGCTGGTCGAGCTGTTCGGCATGGTGGCTTACCTGAGCTGGGTGCCGAGCAAGTTGCTACCGGAGCCCCCTGGCGCTTGATGCTCGTCAGGAGGGGAGCAAATCGCGCTGGGAAATATGGGCCTGGCGCGGGCCATCGGCGCCATCGTCTTCGCGGTGGTGATCGGCGTGATCATGCACCTCATCTATCGCCGCGAGGAGCTGGCACGCAGTCAGCAGAGTGCTCACGGCTTCGGCGCCGATGACGAGGGACGCCCGCTGGGCCAGGTAGCGGCCTTCTTCGGCCTGATGATCGGCATTCTGGTATTTGCCAACTGGGCCGCGGCCGACAGTCCCACCTGGATGGTCATCCACGCCTGGAAGTGGCAGATCACCGCGGCGCTCGGCGGGCTCTTCGCCCTGCTGCTGATGCGCCGCTGGGGTTGGCCGCTGCGCCAGGTGGCGGTGCTGGCCGGCGCCGTGGCGATGGCCGCCCTGCTGGTGCCGCGCGTGCCGGAGCTGGCCTTCGCGGTGGGCATCATCGGCATCATGCTGATCGCCACCCTGCGCGACGACGACCGTGAGTGGGCCGAGCAGAGCTGGGACTTCACCAAGCAGATCATGCCGCTGCTGCTGGCCGGGGTCTTCGTGGCCGGACTGCTGCTGGGCGGCTTCATGTACTTCTCGACCCTCACCGAGGTACCCATCGTCCAGGGCCTGATCGGCAACGGCATGGGCAAGGGCCCGGCGCTGGCGCTGCTGCTGGCCGGCCCCGCGCTGTCGCTGCCCAACATGCTGGTCATCCGCACCATCATGGGCACCCGGAAGACCCTGGTCTACTGCACGCTGGTGGTGGTCATGGCGACCCTGACCGGCTATCTCTATGGCCAGCTATGGCCCTGACCCCTGTCACCAGGGTCCGAACATCCACGAGGAGAATCCCATGAAACTGAGCATCTACGGCAAGGGCTGCAAGAAGTGCGAGCAGCTGACCGCCAACGCCCAGCAGGCCGCCGAGACCCTGGGCCTTACGGTGGAGATCGAGAAGGTCACCGACATGAATGCCATCATCGACAAGGGGGTGATGCGCACCCCGGCACTGGGCATCGACGGCGAGGTGGTACTCGAAGGCAAGGTGGCCAGCCCCGAGGAGCTCGAGGCACTGCTCAAGGCCTGAGCACGCCAGCCTTCGAGAATTGACTGGCCGCGAACTGCCTGACCCGTATGAGCCGCCGCTCCCCTCACCCGGGCAGCGGCGCCATCTCACCTTTCAGGCGGTGCTGGGTCATCCACCAGTCCCGCGGCTCGCAGCCGCTCCCTCAGGCGCTGGTTCTCCTCGATCAGGTCGGCGGCCAGGGCGGCGAGTTCAGGCGCTGCCTCGAAGTCGCGCTCCAGCTGACACATTCGGCGGGCACGAGTCAGGTCATGACTGGTGAAGCGCCAGCTCGCCACATAGGGTGAGCCATCGGCCAGCAGGCCGCTCTCGATGCGTTCGATCACCCAGTCGGTGTCTACCGAGCAGGCACGGGCCAGATCCTCGAGGGTCAGGGTCACCTCGTCGACCAGTTCACCGCTGACGATATGCTGCTGGGCCATGGCCTAGCCTCCCCTGCCTTGGCGCGGATTGAAAGCCAGTTCATCCGCCATGGTGGCATAGAGTTCCCGGGCCCTGTCGGTATCGGCCGGTGGCAACACGACCTCGAGTTCCACATACAGATCACCCGGCTCCGACCCCGGGATACCCCGGCCCTTGAGGCGCAACCGGCGACCGGTCTGCGACCCGCCGGGTACCTTGAGCTTTACCGGTCCCGAGGGTGTCGGGGTTTCGATGCTGGCCCCCAGGGCGGCCTCCCAGGGCGTCACCGGTACCCTTTGATACACATCCCGCCCCTCCACCCGATACTGGGAGTCCGGCCTGAAGTGGATCTCCAGATAGAGGTCCCCCACCGGGCCACCACCGAGGCCCGGACTCCCCTGGCCTGCGAGACGTATATGCTGGCCCTCCTTCACTCCCTTGGGGATGCGCACGCTCAGGGTGTGTTCCCGGGAGACCACGCGCCCCTGTGAGTCGACCTCGGGCACGTGCAGGACGATCTCGCGGGTCGCACCCTGAAAGGCATCCACCAGGTCGATGTTGATCTTGGCGTGACGATCCTCGCCGCGCATCCGATAGCCACGCCCTCCCTGCCCTGCCCGGCCGCCCTGACCGAACAGGTTGGCGAAGAAGTCGCTGAACTCGCCGAGGTCGGCCTCCTCGAAGCCGCGGCCGCTGAACTCGAAGCCGGCATCCCAGTCCGGGGGCGGCTGGAAATCCTGGCCCGACCGATACTGCTGGGCCAGCTGATCATAGGCGAGACGCTTCTCCGGATCGGAGAGCACCGCCTTGGCCTCGTTGATCTCCTGCATGCGCTGTGCAGCGTCGGGCTCCTTGCTGATGTCGGGATGAAACTTGCGCGCCAGCTTGCGGTAGGCCTTCTTGATCTCCTCGGCCGTCGCGGTCTTTGCCACCCCGAGCACCTGGTAGTAATCCTTGAATTCCACGTGTTGCAGCTCCGGCAAGGGCAATTGCCATCCTGAAGCACGATGCCACAGGTCCCACTCCTGAAAGGATCCAGCCACTAGGCCCAAGACTAGTCGAAATGCTCGGTAGCAGGTGGTGGGCGGGGGGAGGGGGAGGAAAGGTTGACGGGGAAAGGCGGGAGAACCGGTACGCCTCAGCACATCGCCAGGCGACGGTCCGGCCGATTGCCCATGCCGGCCAGGCGATTCTGCAGCAGGCCAAGGCGCTCCGCCTGTCCCTGCCGGGCGGCCTTCAGAACATCTTCAACCCAGTCCGGCAGCACCGGGACCAGGCCGTAATAGACCCACTGCCCCTCGCGCCGGTCGTTGAGCAGCCCACAGTTGCGCAGCTGGGCGAGATGACGCGACACCTTGGGCTGGGAGACCTCCAGGGCGTGGGTCATCTCGCAGACGCACAGCTCCCCCTCGCTCAGTATCAGCAGGGTAAGCATCAGGCGCGTCTCGTCACTCAGGCACTTGAACAGGCGCAACGGATCCAGCGACATCGAAGATTTCCTCGGGTTGCGATCGTCCCGATTCTACGTTATGCGGCCACGGAGGCGAAGCGACACCCACTGCGCGCCGTCGCCGGCACTTGTCTTGGCCCGAGACGAGGGCGAACATGGATGCATGATGACCTCCCTGCACCGCCATCCCCTGGCGATCATCGTCTTCGCCCAACTCTGCGGCACCTCGCTGTGGTTCAGCGTGAATGGCGTTGGCCTGTCCCTGTCCCGTGATCTGGGCCTCACCGAGGCCGATCTCGGACGGCTGACCCTCACCGTCCAGGCCGGCTTCATCATCGGCACCCTGAGCATCGCGGCCAGCGGCCTTGCCGACCGGTTCCGCGCAAGCCGCATCTTTGCCGTCTCCTGCCTGCTCGGTGCCCTGGTCAACGCGGCCTTCGTGCTGGCATCGGAGTCCTTCGCCGCAAGCCTGGCCCTGCGCTTTGCCACCGGCCTGTGCCTGGCCGGCATCTATCCGCTGGGCATGAAGCTGGTGATCGGCTGGACACCGACCCACAAGGGCGCGGCCCTGGCGTGGCTGGTCGGCATGCTGACCCTGGGAACCGCCCTGCCCCACCTGCTGCGTGGCACCACCCTGGGCATGCCCTGGGAATGGCCACTGATCGGTGCCTCGCTGCTGGCGCTGGCCGGCGGGGCCCTCATTCACCTGCTCGGCGATGGTCCCCACCTGCCACCGCCCGCCGGTCCCGCGCGACTGCAGGAGGGCCTTGCGGGCCTGCGCGAGCCGCGCTTCCGGGCCGTAGCCGGTGGTTACTTCGGCCACTGCTGGGAACTCTATGCCCTGTGGATGCTGACGCCCTTCCTGGTGGCCCGGGAGGTCCAGCGCCTGGGCGCCACCGGGGACCTGGTGCCCTGGTTGTCATTCGGCGTCATTGCCCTGGGGCTCATCGGCTGCGTGGGTGGCGGTGCCTTGAGCCGGCGCCTCGGCAGCCTGTGGGTGGCGCGGCGTGCCCTGGCCGCCTCCGGGATGATCTGTCTGGCCTATCCGCTGCTGCCCTGGGCGCCACCCGGCCTGCTGCTCGTACTGCTCGGCGCCTGGGGACTCACGGTCATCGCCGACTCGCCACAGTTCTCGGCGCTGGCCGCCGCTACCGCCCCCCAGGCCCGGGTCGGCTCCACGCTGGCGGTGATGAATGCCGTGGGGTTCGCGCTGACCATCCCGGCGATCTCGCTGACCAGCAGCCTGTGGGCGGCCCAAGGCCCCTGGGTGCTGTGGTGGCTGCTCCCGGGGCCGGCGCTGGGCCTCTGGGCACTGCACGGTCTCGCCGAGCGGGAGCCTCAAGCCGCGCCGCCGGCGTCCTCCTGAAACCAACATCTCACGAGGCTCTGGCCTCCCGCGGCAGCGCCAGGGCCATCAGCGCACTGGCCGCCACCAGGGCGGACGAGATCCACAGGCAGGCGGCCAGGCCGTGGACCTGGTAGACCCAGCCGGAGAGCAGCGTACCCGCGAGGCGGCCCATGGCGTTGGCCATGTAGTAGAAGCCCACGTCCATGGAGACGCCATCGGCGCGGGCATAGTGGACGATCAGGTAGCTGTGCCAGCTAGAGTTGACGGCGAAGAGCACGCCGAAGGCGAGCAGCCCTGCCACCAGGGCGCCCACTTCGGCCAGGGGCAGCAGCGCCAGCAGCGCCGGCAGGCCGGCAAGCATCAGGGCCCAGAACACCGTGACCCCGCGCGCCCCGCCCTTGACCAGGCCGGTGAGGCGCGGCGCCTGGGTCTGCACGCCGCCGTAGCCGATCACCCAGATCGCCAGCAGGCCGCCCACCGTCCAGTGGCTCCAGCCGTGCTGGTCGTAGAGGAACACCGGCAGGGCCACCACGAACCAGACGTCCCGGGAGGCGAAGAGGCACAGCCTTGCCGCCGAGAGCACGTTGATGGCTCGCGACTTGGAGAACACCTCGGAAAACTTCGGCTTGCGCTTCTGGCGTCCCAGGTCAGCCTTGAGGCGGGCAAGCGACAGCGCCAGCACCGCGACCAGCATCAACGCCATCAGGCCCACCGCCCCCTGGAAGCCGACCAGGGTCAGCAGCAACCCGCCCAGGAAGAAGCCGGCGCCCTTGAGGGCGTTCTTTGAGCCGGTGAGGATCGCCACCCAACGGTAGAGGGCGCTGCCGGCGCTGGGGCTGTCCCTGGGCACCAGCACCTTGACAGCACTCTTGGCGCTCATCTTGTTGAGGTCCTTGGCGATGCCCGAGAGCGCCTGGGCCGCCATCACCCAGGGCACCGTCAGCGCCGGGGCGGGCACCATCAACATGGAAAGCGCCACGATCTGCAGGCCAAGCCCCGCGTTCATGGTGCGGTTGAGCCCCAGGCGGGCGCCCAGCCATCCCCCTACCAGGTTGGTGACCACCCCGAAGGCCTCGTAGAAGAGGAACAGCAGCGCCACCTCCAGCGGCGAGTAGCCGAGCTGGTGAAAATGCAGCACCACCAGCATGCGCAGGGCCCCATCGGTGAGGGTGAAGGCCCAGTAGTTGCCGGTGATCAGCAGGTACTGGCGCACCTCGAAGGGCAGTGCCTTCACGCGGCTAGTGAGTCCTCCCGCCTCAGGCATTGCTCGCCTGCACCCCTTCTCTCCTTCCCACCTTCAGGGCCAGCTCGGCGGTGCGGTTGGCGTAGCCCCACTCGTTGTCATACCAGGCGTAGAGCTTGAGCTGGGTGCCGTTGACCACCATGGTCGAAAGCGCATCGATGATCGAGCTGCGCGGGTCGGTGCGGTAGTCGATCGAAACCAGCGGACGCGCCTCATAGCCCAGGATGCCGGCGAGTTCGCCCTCGGCGGCGGCCTCGAGCGCGGCGTTGACCTCCTCCACCGCCACCTCGCGCTCGAGCTCGAAGACCATGTCGGTGAGCGAGGCGTTGGCCAGCGGCACGCGGATGGCATGGCCGTTCAGCTTGCCCTCGAGTTCCGGGAAGATGGCGGTGATCGCCTTGGCTGAGCCGGTGGTGGTGGGGATCAGGCTCATGCCGCAGGCCCGAGCTCGGCGCAGATCCTTGTGGGGAGCATCCAGAATCGTCTGGGTGTTGGTGATGTTGTGCACCGTGGTCATGGAGCCGTGGCGGATGCCGAAGGTCTCGTGGATCACCTTGACCACCGGCGCCAGGCAGTTGGTGGTGCAGCTCGCCGCGGTGATGATGCGATGGACGTCGGGGTCGTAGGCGTCGTCGTTGACGCCCATCACCAGGTTGAGCACCCCCTCCTCCTTCACCGGCGCGCTGACCACCACCCGCTCGACGCCCTGGTCGAGATAGGCCTGAAGCGCCTCACGCGTCTTCCTCTTGCCGGAACACTCGATGGCCACGTCGCAGGCCGACCAGTCCCCGTCGTCAATTGCGCGATGGGCGCTGAAGGCGATGCGGCGGCCGTCGACCACAATGGCCTCCTCCTCGGCCCGGATGCCCTGCCCCGGCGACCAGTGGCCGTGGACCGAGTCGAACTCCAGCAGGTGGGCGAAGGTCGCGGCGTCACCACCCGGGTCATTGATGCGCGAAAGTTCGACCTCGCCCGCCGTAACGCGGGGCCAGAGGCTACGCAGGACCAGGCGTCCGATGCGCCCGAAGCCGTTGATGCCGACACGAAGGGTCATGTTGCTCTCCTGATGAAGAATGAACGCCGGGAGACGCCCTCAGAGATCGGCGTCCCGGGCCTTGATCTGCAGCCACAGCGAGAGGCGGTGGCGAATCTCGTTGAGGGCCTGCTCATAGGCGTCGACACGCCCGATCAGGCGCGGATCGCGTATGTCCCAGTAGAGATGCTCATCGCTCTCGCCTTGCCAGTCGCGGCACGCCTGCTGGGCCTTGTCGCACAGCACGATGACGGCAGTGAAATGTTCGCCGGCGAAGTCGTCCAGCGGCTTGCTGGCCAGCCCCTCGGTGGAAATGCCCTGTTTCTCCAATGCCGCCAGGGTCATCGCAGCGGGTTCATCGGGTTCGCTGCCCGCGCTGTAGGCCTCGAACCTGTCCCCGGCCAGGTGGCGCAGCAGGGCCTCGCCCATCAGCGAGCGGGCGGAATTGGCATTGCAGAGGAAGAGCACGCGCTGATTGGCCATGAGAGTGGCTCCCGAATATATATATGGAATGTCATATATAATGCCGTTGGATGTCAATCATGTGACAGCCCTTCACGACGACGGGGAGGCCGAAGCCTCCCCGTTTCTCGATGCCAGCCAGGATGGCGCTCAGCCATAGCGGCCGGTGATGTAGTCCTCGGCCTTCTTGGTGGCCGGGTTGGCGAACATCGTTCGGGTGTCGTTGTACTCGATGATCTCGCCGAGGTGGAAGAAGGCCGTGTAGTCGGCCACCCGCGCCGCCTGCTGCATGTTGTGGGTCACGGTGATGATGGTGAACTGCTGCTTGAGCTTGTCCATCAGGTCCTCGATGGTCGCCGTGGAGATCGGGTCGAGTGCCGAGGTGGGCTCGTCCATCAGGATCACGTCGGGCTGCACGGCGATGGCACGCGCGATGCACAGGCGCTGCTGCTGGCCACCGGAGAGCGAGGTGCCCGGCTGGTGCAGCTTGTCCTTGACCTCCTCCCACAGGCCGGCATCGCGCAGCGCCTTCTCCACCAGTTCGTCCTGCTCCGGCTTGCGGCTCACCAGGTCGTGCATGCGCGGCGCATAGACGACATTGTCGTAGATCGACTTGGGAAAGGGATTGGGCTTCTGGAAGACCATGCCCACCCGGCGGCGCAGGGCCACCTCGTCCATCTTGGCGGCGTTCACGTCGCGGCCATCCATCTCCACCAGCCCCTCGAGGCGCACGCTGGGGATCAGGTCGTTCATGCGATTCAGGCAGCGCAGGAAGGTGGACTTGCCGCAGCCCGAGGGCCCGATCAGGGCCGTGATGTTCTTCTGGTAGACATCGATGTTGATGTTCTTCAACGCCTGGCTCTGGCCGTACCAGAGGTTGAGGTCGCGGACGCGAATGCTCAGCTCGTGGTGGGCGTCGGTATTGCGGGTCACCGGCTGGCCGGGTTCGGGACGGGAGCTTTCGTGACGTGACCTTTCGTGACCTGACATGGGCGCGGTACTCCGCTCGGCAACGTGAATGTTCATCTGTGGATACCCTGTAACGTAGCGTGGCCTACCAGCGGCGCTCGAACTTCTTGCGCAGGACGACGGCGGTGGCGTTGAGGAAGATCAGGATCGCCAGCAGCACCAGGATCCCCCCGGCGGTCTTCTCGACGAAGGCCTGTTCCGGCTCCCCCGCCCAGGTGAAGACCTGCGCCGGCAGCACGGTGGCGGCCTGGGTGAAGGAGGCGCCCACGTCGGGGATGAAGGCCACCATGCCGACGATGATCAGCGGTGCGGTCTCGCCCATGGCCTGGGCCAGTCCGATGATCGAGCCGGTCATGATCCCCGGCATGGCCAGCGGCAGCACGTGGTCACGCACCACCTGCCAGCGCGAGCAGCCGACCCCGAAGGCGGCGTGGCGGATCGAGTCCGGCACGCTGCGCAGGGCCGTGCGGGTGGCGATGATGATCACCGGCAGGGTCATCAGCGCCAGGGTCATGCCGCCCACCAGCGGCGACGAACGCGGCACCCCGAAGAAGTTGATGAAGATCGCCAGGCCCAGCAGGCCGAAAAGGATCGAGGGGATCGCCGCCAGGTTGTTGATATTGATCTCGATGATCTGGGTCAGGCGGTTGTCCGGGGCGAACTCCTCCAGGTAGACCGCCGTCATCACGCCGATGGGGAAGGCGATGGCGAGCGTCACCAGCATGGTCATCACCGTGCCCACCGCGGCGGCGAGGATCCCCGAGGCCTCGGGCATCTTGGAGTCACCGCTGGTGAAGAAGGTGGTGTTGAACTTGAGCGCCGCCCTGCCCTGTTCCACCAGGGCATCGACGGTGGCCTGCTGGGATTCGCTGAGCTTGTGCCGATGCCCCTTGAGGTACTGGTCCACCTCACTGTCGGCGAGCACCCAGCGGGTCTCGCTGGTGCCCAGCAGCTCGGGGTTGTTGCGCATCCGCACCGGAATCAGGCGCTCGAAGGTACGGCTCACCAGGCGCGACACCTCGGGGTCCAGGGCGGCACGCCCCATGCGGCTGGCATCCTCGTTGTAGTCGATCTCCACCTGGATCTGCGCCTGCTGGAAGGCCGGCAGGCCCTTGGAGAACATGTCGGCGAAGAACAGCACCAGGAACAGGCCGGCGAGCCCCAGGGCGCCCATGGAGATCCATTTCAGCCGTGACGACTGGCGATGGCGGCGGCGCAACTGGGCGCTGATGTCGTCGAAGGATTGACTCATGTCGGCGATTCCTCGGCGTTACAGGTTGTTGACGCGATACTTCTCGCGGAAGCGGCGGATCATGAGTACCGACACCAGGTTCAGGCTCAGGGTGACGGCGAACAGCACCAGACCCAGGGCGAAGGCGGAGAGGGTCTCGGCACTCTCGAACTCCAGGTCACCGGTCAGCGCCGCGACGATGCGCACCGTCACCGTGGTCATGTCCTCCAGAGGGTTGGCGGTGAGGTTGGGCCGCATGCCCGCCGCCATCACCACGATCATCGTCTCGCCGAGCGCCCGCGACACCGCCAGCAGCGAGGCGGAGATGATCCCCGGCAGAGCCGCGGGAATGACCACGTCGCGGATGGTCTCGCCCTTGGTCATGCCCAACGCCAGCGAGCCCTGGCGCATGCTGTCCGGCACCGCATTGATCACGTCGTCGGAGAGCGAGGAGATGAAGGGGATGATCATGATGCCCATCACCAGCCCGGGCGCCACGGCATTGTTGAAGGAGGCATCCAGGCCGAAGAAGCCGGCCACGTCGACGATGATCGGCGCCACCGTGATGGCAGCGAAGAAGCCATAGACCACGGTGGGTATGCCGGCCAGGACCTCGAGGGTCGGCTTGGCCAGGGTGCGCACCCGCTTGGGGGCGAACTCCGCCATGTAGATGGCCGAGAGCAGGCCCACGGGGATGGCCACCAGCATGGCGATGGCGGTGATCATGAAGGTGCCGGCGAACAGCGGCACGGAGCCGAACTGGGCCGCACTGCCGGCCTCGTCGCCTCGCCCTGCGGCGGCCAGGAAGCTGGCGCCGGGGTTCCAGACGGTCCCGGTGACGAAGTCCCAGAAGCTGTGCATCTGGAAGAAGCGCAGCGCCTCGAAGACGATGGAGAAGAGGATGCCGAAGGTGGTGAAGATCGAGATCAGCGCCGCGGCGACCAGTACCCAGCGAATCACGCGCTCGATGGCCTGGCGGGCGTGGAAGTCCGGCTTCACCTGATTCATCCCCACCAGCAGGCCCACGGCGGCCACGACAAGACTGCCGGCCAGCAGGAAGAGCGTGGGGATATCGGCGCCCAGCAGCAGCATCAGGAAGGCTCCGATGACGCCCACGGTGATCGCCGGGCCGGCGGTGGCGAGCACGGCGAACCAGGCGTACTGGTCGGGCTGGGCGTACATGGCCGTGCCGGTGGCGCGCACCCGCGCGGCCTTGGCACGACCCAGGAAGAAGGCTATCAGACCCAGCAGCAGCAGGACGCCGCTGAACATGGCGAGGAGTTGGTTGGTCTGCATAGGTCTCTCTCGGTGGATAACGACGGCAGCGTGCCTGCCGGAACGTGCGACGGCCGGCAGCCGTGGGCTGCCGGCCGGATCAGGCGTCCCTGCCTGCGCGTTGCCTTACAGGTCGGACACCTGCAGCTTGGCGCGGTCGGCGACCTTCTGGCGGGTCTGCTCGCGCTCGGCTTCCGGCAGCGGGATCAAGCCCAGGTCTCCAAGGTAGCCACCCTCGCCGATCATGGTCTCGGAGACGAACATGTCGACGTAGTCGTACAGCGGCGGCACGGCCTCGGCATGCTGGTTCTTGACGTAGAAGAACAGCGAGCGAGCGATCGGGTAGTCGCCAGCGCTGATCGCCTCGGGCTCCGGCTCTACGCCATCGATGGCCGTGCCGACCAGGGCGTTGGGGTTCTCGGCCAGGAAGGAGTAGCCGAAGATGCCGAAGGCGTCGGTGTCCTCGCTCAGGCGCTGGACGATCAGGTTGTCGTTCTCGCCGGCATCGATGTAGACGCCGTCGGAGCGAATCTCAGTGTAGGCTTCGCCACCGTAGGCCTCCATTTCTTCCGACGGGACCTCCATGGCGAGCTCTTCGAAGGCGTCGCGGGTGCCGGAGGTGCTGGGCGGGCCGTAGATGGAGATCTCGCGATCCGGCAGGGAGGCGTCGATCTCGCTCCAGTTGGTGTAGGGGTTGTCGACCAGTTCGCCATCGACCGGCACCTTGGCCGCCACGGCCAGGAACAGCTGCTCGAGGGTCAACTCCATGGCCTCGTTGGTGCTGGACTGGGCGAAGACGATGCCGTCGGAACCGATCTTGACCTCGGTCACGTCGGTCACGCCGTTCTCGATGCAGCGCTCCAGCTCGGAGACCTTGATGCGACGGGACGAGTTGGAGATGTCCGGGGTGCCCTCACCCACGCCGTTGCAGAACAGACGGATGCCGCCGCCGGAGCCGGTAGACTCGATGACCGGCGTCGGATACTCGGTCACCGCGCCGAACTCCTCGGTCACATAGCTCGCGAACGGGTAGACGGTGCTGGAGCCGACGATGCGGATCTGGTCGCGGGCGTGGGCCACGGTGGCCACGCCCATGACGGCGGCGGCGATGGCCGTGGTCTTGAAAGCGCGGCTCTTGAGCATGCGATTCATGGAGCGATCTCCTGATGAGGACAGTGTACAACCTTCACGGGTGACACCTTGCCTCAGCCAGATGACAGCTTTATGACATCGCCGTCACGATAGCTGGGACAGGTCGACCCCGCTGCAGGTCACACCCTGCCGCAGGCAGATGACAGCTCCATGACATTGCTCGCCGCGGTCGCGAGAAAACCGCGGCAACAGACGAGTCGGGTCACAGCAGCAGCCCCAGCGCCGCCAGGGTACAGAGCGCAAGCGAAGCGCCCTGCAGCAGGCGACGATCGAGGCGATGGGCGACGCGGCCGGCCAGCCAGCTGCCGGCCAGCACCCCCGGGGCAAAGCTCAGCGCCATGCCGAAATGCCAGGGATGGATCAGCCCCGCCGGCGCCAGGGTGACCAGCGTCATCAGGGCCGTGACCACGAAGAAGGCCGAAAGCGTGCCGCGCAGGCGCTCCGGCGAGAAGCCGTGCAGCAGCAGCACCATGGGCGGCCCGCTCAGCGCGGCCACGGTGCCGAAGATCCCCGAGAGGATGCCCGCCCCGAACAGGGTGGTGCGGTTGACCGGCAGGCGGAAGCGGAACAGGGTCACCGCCACCGCGAAGAGCACGCTGCCGGCGATCAGCTTTTCCAGCACCGCCATGGGGGGCGGTGAGCAGCAGCCACAGCCCCAGGGCATTGCCGGGAACCCGCCCGACCAGGGCCATGCCGACCTCGGCCAGGCGCACCTCGCGCCAGTAGTGGCGCAGGGTGGTCAGCGCCACCGTGAAGCCGAACAGCACCAGGATCACCGGCACCAGACGCGGCTCCAGCATCAGCAGCAGCGGCGCCCCCACCACCGCCAGGCCGAAGCCGGTGGCACGTTGCACGAAGGCCCCCAGCGCCAGCACCGCGGCGCAGCCGAGCCAGACCGCGGGGCTCATGTCGGCCCAGGCCAGCAATGCCTCAGGCATGGTCGCCGCGGCCCGCCAGCAGGCATATCCCCAGGTTGGCCAGCAGCGAGGCGCCGAGCATGGTGCCCACCATCGGCCAGGCGCTGTCCACCTCGAAGGCGCCCACCAGCACCCCGGCCAGGGCGCCGCTGGAGAACTGCAGGCTGCCCTGCAGGGCCGCCGCCGTGGCGCTCATGTGGTGGAAGCGGTCGAGAAGCGAGGTGATGGCATTGGGGGCGATCAGGCCGATGGTGCCGGCAAACAGCATGATCAGCGGCACCATGGTGGCCAGCGACTCCAGTCCGGTGGCCACCACCAGCGCCAGCCCGATACCGGCGGTCAGCTGGATCCCCAGCCCCAGGCGCAGGTTCTGCAGGGGGGTGCGCCACCTCAGCAGGCGGATATTGAGGCGATTGGCGGCCACCATGACCACCACGTTGACGCCGAACACCAGGGGATAGAGGGACGGCGTCAGGCCGAAGTGCTCGAGGTAGAGAAACGGCGAGGCGGTGACGAAGGCGAACAGCCCGGCAAACGACATCGAGGCGGCGGCAATGAAGCCCATGGCCCGGCGATCGCCCAGCACGCTGGCGTAGTTGGCCAGCACCTTGGCCGGTGTTGCCGCCGACCGGCCGGGAGGACGCGTCTCGGGCAGCCGGGTGCCCAGCAGCCACATCAGGAAACCGGCGTAGCCGGCAAGGAACACGAAGATGAGCCACCAGTCGGCGAGGTAGAGCAGCCCGCTGCCCACCACCGGCGCCACCAGCGGCGCCATCAGCATGATGATGGCCATGGTCGACATCACCTTGGCGGCCTCGCGACCCTTGAAGCAGTCGCGCACGATGGCCGCCGAGTTGACCACGGTCGCGCCACCGCCCAGTGCCTGGACGAACCGCCAGGCCAGCAGTTCCCCCAGCGAGCCCACCGTGGTGATCACCAGGCTGGCCAGCAGGAAGACCACCAGGCCACCCAGCAGCACCGGCTTGCGCCCCACCCGATCGGACACCGGGCCGAACACCAGCTGCCCCAGGGCGAAGCCGGCCAGGAAGGTGGAGAGCGAGAGCTCCGTGTGATGGATGCTGGCGCCGATATGCCCGGCGATCGCCGACATGGCCGGCAGGTAGGCATCGATGGCAAAGGGCGCCAGGGCCGTGTTGGCGGCCACCAGCAGCGCCACGCGTCGCGAGTTCAGGGTCAAGGCGCCTCCATGGCAGCACGAGATAAAAGGTAGAGGGCTAATGATACCCGAAACCCTGGTCCCCGGCCTCGCTCGCCTATATTCGCCCCTCTCGCCTTGCTAGAGTGGCTGCCACGACAACCGGAGGGATCCCGCCATGGCAGATGACCTGCTCTCACAACTCAAGACCATGACCACCGTGGTCGCCGACACCGGCGACCTCGAGGCGATTCGCCGCTTCGAGCCCACCGACGCCACCACCAATCCGTCACTGATCCTCCAGGCGGCCCAGCAGGAGGCGCGCCGCGCGCGGCTGGCCGAGATCGCCCGCCATGCCACCGACATCGACGATGCCCTGGACGCGGTGGCCGTGGAGATCGGCAGCGAGGTCAGCGCCCTGATCCCGGGCTACGTCTCCACCGAGGTCAGCGCCCGCCTCTCCTTCGACACCGACGCCACCCTGGCGCGGGCCCGCTCGCTGATCGAGCGCTACGGGCGCCACGGCGTCGGTCCCGAGCGCATCCTGATCAAGGTCGCCGCCACCTGGGAGGGTATCCGTGCCGCCCGGATCCTCGAGCGCGAGGGCATCCACACCAACCTCACCCTGCTGTTCAGCTTCGCCCAGGCCCGGGCCTGCGCGGATGCCGGCGTCACCCTGGTCTCGCCCTTCGTGGGCCGGATACTGGACTGGCACAAGGCACAGGAGCCCGATGCCGACTTCAGCGGCGACCGTGACCCGGGCGTGCAGTCCGTCAGGCGCATCTACGAGCACTTCAAGGGGCATGGCTACGACACCATCGTGATGGGCGCGAGCTTCCGTAACGCCGGCGAGATCATCGCCCTGGCCGGCTGTGACCGGCTGACCATCTCGCCCAAGCTGCTGGAAGAGCTGGCCGGCACCACCGGCGTGCTGGAGCGTCGGCTCACGCCGCTGGATGCCGAGACACGCGCCCCGGAGCCCCAGGACGAGGCGGAGTTCCGCTGGGAGATGAACGAGGATGCCATGGCCACCGAGAAGCTGGCGGAGGGCATCCGCAAGTTCATGGCCGACCAGCGCAAGCTGGAGGCGCTGCTGGGAGAGCTGAGGAAGGAGTGACCCGCGACCGACGGGGCCCGGTTAGTGGTCGTGCGAGGCGGCCTCCTGGGCCTCGAGCATCTCGACCAGCGGCTGGAACTCCTCGCGGTTATGCTCGTTGAGGCGCATCAGGATGCGGTGCGCCTCGAGGACCCGCTGGCGGGTTTCCTCGACGTCGGTGGGAATCTCGGGAAGATCGCAGAGCTCACAGGTCTCGGTGATCGGCGTCTCCACCAGGGTGAAGATGCGCGAGAACCCCATGACGTCGAGCATCCGCCGGACATCGGGGTTGTCGGCGATGATGGTCGGTCGCTCGGTGACGCGCCCCTGCACCGCCATCGCCACCTTGGCGAGGAACCCCAGGGCGGTGGAATCCACGTTGGTGGTGTCGCGCAGGTCGATGATCAGCGTCTCGAGGCCCGGCGTCTCGGCCAATTGCCGGGCCTGCCGGTCCAGGGTGGCACAGAGGGTCAGGCGCACGTCCCCGCAAAGCTTGAGGACGAAGACCCCGGAATCGAACGCCGCCTTGATGCGGCCTTCATGATTTATCATTGCCAAATCCGCTCACCATCATGATCGTCAGGTCGTCTGGCAGTTCCTCGTGTCCCGGGGCGCTCTGGGCGACGCCTTCATCATCGTCCGCCAATGCCCCCAGTGCAAGGCTGCCACGTAGGTCCTCCAGCGTCTCGCTGGCCAGGACCCGCCGCTCGAGTTCCCTGAGCCGCAGATCGAGGGTGTCGCCCGGCAGACACTCCAGTATCCCATCCGAACACAGCCACAGCCGGAAGTTCTCCGGCAGCTCGCAGCCCAGCATGGGATAGTCGATCCCCGGGAAGAGGCCGACCGGCATGCCCTCGCCGGGCAGTGGCGTCACCTTGCCATCGGCCACCAGCAGGGGCATGGGGAGCTGCGCGCCCAGCGAATAGTGGAGATAACGACGGTGATGGTCAATGACCCCGACCAGCAGGGTCGCATGCTTGCCGATGCCGGCGTCCAGCAGTTCGCGGTTGAGTGCCGCCAGCCAGCGCGGCGCCAGGGCCTCGGGATGTTCGCCGTCCCACTCGTGCTGCCAGTGATTGGAGAGATACTTCAGCAGCACGGTCACGAAGGCCGAGGAGGCCCCGTGGCCCGAGACATCGGCAAAGTAGAACAGGCTGTAGCGCTCGCTGAAGGCCTGGAAGTCGAGGAAGTCGCCGGACAGGTAGAGCGAGGGCGCCAGCCAGTAGTCGAAGGTGACATCGTTCAGGGTCTGCGGCCGCGGGGGCAGCAGCTTGCGCTGGATCTGCCCGCCGGCCTGCTGGTCGAGGCGCAGC
Organism: Halomonas sp.; assembly: GCF_033549285.1. Lineage (GTDB taxonomy): Bacteria > Pseudomonadota > Gammaproteobacteria > Pseudomonadales > Halomonadaceae > Halomonas. The sequence goes on along the minus strand of NZ_JAWSUJ010000001.1, from coordinate 38,509 downwards.
ATCGCCAGGTGGGTCTCGAGGCTCTCGTTGAGTTCCTCGAGGTGCTCGTTGAGCTGGGCCAGCCGGGCGCGGTCATGCTCTCGTTCAGCGGCCAGGCGATGCACCTCGATGGCCTTGCCGATCATGCGCCGCAGCAGGGAGCCGTGGCGCAGCGGGTCGACGATGTAGTCCACCAGGCCGGCATCGACCGCACGCAGCAGGTCGGCATCCTGGCGCTCGTCGCTGACCACCAGGGTCGGCAGGCGTTCGGCGAGCCGCGTCCACTCGCCGCTGGGCACCGCCCGGGCATGGGCCACGATGAAGGCGGTTTCCGGCGGGAGTCCCTCGATGCTGTCGGCGGCATACACCGCCAGGCCGTCACGGGCGATGGTCTCGGCCAGGGCATCACGCTCCGGCCCCGGCACGTCGATCACGCCAATCAGTTGCTTGGCTGGTGGCATGCTGTCATGGCCTCAATCGGCGAAAGCATCATCTAAGTCCGCGTCATCGAAGTCGAACTCCTCGCTGGCGAAGGGATCCTCGCCCTGCTCGCCATCGCTGACCTCGAAGCGGCGCTGCTGCAGCCAGGTATCGCGGATGAAGCTGTAGCGGTCGCCACGGATCAGTTCCTCCTGGTCGAGCAGGCCGGCCCGGGCATCGATCACCCGCAGGGCGGTGAGCCCGATGCGCACCTCGTCATCCTCCACGTAGGTGGTCGGATAGGTGTACATGTCCACCGGCAGCCCGGCGGTATCGCGCACCGTGCTGGGACCCAGCAGCGGCAGCACCAGGTAGGCCCCCTCGCCCACGCCCCAGGCTCCGAGCGTCTGCCCGAAGTCCTCCTCGCGGCCGGTGACCTCCATTCGCGAGGCGACGTCGAACAGGCCACCGATGCCGACGGTGCTGTTGATCAGGAAGCGGCCGGTGGCCACGCTGGCGTTGGTGCCCTTGCCCTGCAACAGGCTGTTGAGCGCGGTGCGGATCTCCCCCAGGTTGGAGAAGAAGTTGCCGACGCCGGTCTCCACCGGGTCCGGGGTGATGAAGCGGTAGCCCCGGGCCGCCGGCTTGAGCGCGTAGCGGTCGATCACGTCGTTGAAGGCGAACACCTTGCGGTTGAAGCCCTCCCAGGGGTCGTCGGGGTTGCGCTCCTGCACCTCCCCGCTGGTGGCGCACCCCGCGCTGGCCACCAGCAACAGCGCCAGTGCTCCCCGCCCGACCCATCTCGTCAGCCCCTGTCTCATCGGCTTGCTCGCCTCCCAGCGATTCCTTGTCATGACGCTCATTGGCGACGCACCACCACGCTGCCGGCACTGTATCCCGCGCCGAAGGAACAGACCACCCCGAACGCGCCGGCCGGCAGGTCACTCCGGTGCAGGTGGAAGGCGATGATCGAGCCCGCCGAGCTGGTGTTGGCGTAGCGATCGAGGATGATCGGCGCCTGTTCGGGGCTTGGGTCGTGGCCCAGCACGCGCCGGGCGATCAGGTCGTTCATGTGGCGGTTGGCCTGGTGCAGCCAGAGCCGCGACAGGTCGCCGCCGGCGAGCTCGAGGCTCGCCAGGTGGTCGGTGATCAGCGCCGCCACCAGCGGGCAGACCTCCTTGAACACCCGCCGCCCCTCCTGGACGAAGAGCTTGTCGACGGCCTGCGGGTCGCTGTCGGTGACCCGGTTGAGGAAGCCGGCGTTGTTGCGGATGGCGTTGGAGAAGCGCGTCACCAGGCGGGTGCCGAGGATCTCGAAGCGCTCCTCGGCCGTGGCCACCGCGTCGCTCTCCAGCACGATGGCGGTGCAGGCATCACCGAAGATGAAGTGGCTGTCGCGGTCCCGGAAGTTGAGGTGCGCCGAGCAGATCTCGGGGTTGACCACCAGGGCACGCTTGACGCTGCCCGCGCGGATGGCGTTGGCGGCGGTCTCGATGGCGAAGGTCGCCGAGCTGCAGGCGACGTTCATGTCGAAGGCGTAGCCGCCCGCGCCGAGGGCCTCCTGGAGTTCCACCGCGACGGCCGGGTAGGGCCGCTCCAGGTTGGAGCAGCCGACGATGACCAGCTCGATATCCGCGGCATCGACGCCCGCCGCGTCGAGGGCCTCGCGCGCCGCGGCCAGGCCCATCTCGCACTGGATCGAGGGCTCGTCGTTGGCGCGTTCCCGCAGCCGGGGACGCATCCGCGCGGGGTCGAGGATGCCCTCGGCATCGAGCACGTAGCGGCTGTGGATGCCCGAGGCCTTGACGATGAACTCGGTGCTGGAGTGCGGCAGCGGCTCCCGCTCGCCGGCGGCGATGGCAGCGGCATGGCGCGCGTTCTCGGCGTCCACCCAGGCGTTGAACGAGGCCACCAGGGCCGCGTTGTCGATGGCGTGCGGCGGGGTAAAGAGTCCCGTCCCGGTGATCACCACTTGGCTCATGCTTTTCTCCCTGTGAGTTCTGCCCAGCGCTTCTCGAGGCGCTTGGTGGAAACCGGGAACCGCGTGCCCAGCTGCTGGGCGAAGAGCGAGACCCGCAGCTCCTCGATCCACCAGCCGAACTCCACCAGTGCCGGGTCCTCCACCCCGCCACGGCGCTCGCTGTCGCGACGGGCGGCCAGGCGGGCCTCGAAGTCCTGGACCTCCTGCATGTGCATCTGGTCGCGCATGCGCTCCCGCGGCGCCTTCTCCAGGCGGATCAGCGCCGCTTCCATGTAGCGGGGGTACTCCTCGAGCCACTCCCCCGCCTCGCTGACGAAACCGGGATGCACCAGCCGCTGCATCTGGGCCTTGAGGTCACTGTAGACCAGCGCCAGGGCCAGGTTCAGCTGCCCCTTGAGCGCCCTGGTCACGGCGAGGTGCCCCTTGAGCGCCTGCTCCAGGGTGGCCACCAGGGCCTCCGCCCGGGGCAGCAGAGCATCGCGCGTCGCCTCGAGGCGCCGTTCCAGCTCGCCCTGCGACCGCGGCAGCGGGTCGCTGGCCACCACCTGGCGGAACACCCCGGCCACCACATCATCGATGAGCTGTCGCTTGCTGCCGACCTTGGCGAACAGCAGCGTACAGGTCTCCAGTCCCTTCAGGCGCTCGATGGCCCGCACCTGATCGGGCAGGCGCTCCATGGCTGCCCTGACCACGCCCCGGCGATGGGCCTCGCGGGCCTTGTCGGGATGGTCGAAGAGCTCGACCCGGAAGGCCTCCTTGGCGGGCACCAGGGCCGGGTAGGCCTCCACCCGGATACCGGCCTGGGTGGTGACACGGGACTCGGGCAGGGGCGTCTCGGGGAGGGCCTCGAGCTCGCCTTCGCTGCTCGCCTGCTCGGCCAGGGCCCGGGCGCCCTCCCCCGCAGCGGCCTCGAAGCGTCGCTCCAGCTCGCGAGCATCTCTGCCCTGTCCCAGGGTCCGGCCCTGGTGGTCCACCACCCGCAGGTTCATCACAAGGTGCGGCTCCAGCTGGTCGAGGCGCCAGTCGTCGGGATGCAGTCGCACCCCGGTCTTGCGGCGCAGGAACTCGCCCAGCGCCTCGGTGAGCGGCACATCGTCCGGCGTCATGGCCTCGAGGGCGGCGTCGACCCAGTCAGGAATCGGCACCACCTGGCGACGCACCGCCTTGGGCAGCGACTTCATCAGCGCGATGCACTTCTCGCGCAGCAGGCCCGGGACCAGCCACTCGAGCCGCGCCTGGGGCAGCTGGGGCAGCATGGCGGCCGGCACGGTCAGCGTCACACCATCGTCCGCGGCCCCGGGCTCGAAATGGTAGGAGAGCGGATAGCGCACGCCCCCGAGCACCAGCTCGTCGGGGTAGTCGGCCTCGGTGACTTCCCCGGCCTCCCGCGCCAGCAGGGCCGCGCGGTCGAACTTGAGGATGTCGGGATTGTCGCGCTCCGCCTTGCGGCGCCAGGCCTCGAAGCCCTTGCCGTTGACGATCTCCGCGGGGATGCGCTCGTCGTAGAAGGCGAACAGGGTCTCCTCGTCGACCAGGATATCGCGCCTGCGGGCCCGATCCTCCAGGTCCTCGACCTCCTCCACCAGCGCCCGGTTATGGGCGAAGAAGTCACCCCGGGTCCTGAACTCGCCCTCCACCAGCGCCCGGCGGATAAAGAGCTCCCGGGACTCCTGCGGGGCAATGGGACCATAGTGGACCTTGCGTCCGGTGACGATCGGCAGGCCGAAGAGGGTGACCTGCTCGGTGGCGACCACCTGGGCACGCTTCATCTCCCAGTGCGGCTCGGCATGGGAGCGCTTCACCAGGTGGCCGGCCAGCGGCTCGATCCACTGGGGCTCGATCCTCGCCACGGTGCGGGCGAAGAGCCTGCTGGTCTCGACCAGCTCGAAGGCCATCACCCACTTGGGGGACTTCTTGGCAAGCCCCGACCCCGGGTGGATCAGGAACTTGCGGTTGCGTGCCCCCAGGTACTCGCGATTCTCCGTGAGCAGTCCCAGGTGCGAGAGCAGCCCGGTGAGCAGGGCCTGGTGCAGGGCCACGCCACTCTCTCGACGGGCTTCGCGGCGGGCCTTGTCGTCCATGTCCGGTTCATCGGTGGCGGGCCGCGGGGCCGGCGGCGGCACCTCGATCTCCATGTCGCGCAGCAGCTGGCGAAGCTGGCGGAAGGTGTCGTGCCACTCGCGCAGGCGCAGGTAGTTGAGGTAGTGCTCCTTGCACCAGCGCCGCAGCCGGTTGCCGGAGAGCTCCTCCCGGGCGGCCTCGAAGCCGTTCCAGAGGTTGAGCAGGGCCACGAAGTCGGAATCCGGGTCCTGCCAGCGACGGTGGGCCTGGTCGGCGGCCTGGCGCTTGTCGGCCGGCCGGTCGCGGGGATCCTGCACCGCCAGGCCGGCGACCACGATCAGCACCTCGCGCAGCCCGCCCTGCTCGGCGCCGGCCAGCACCATGCGCGCCAGGCGCGGGTCGATGGGCAACCTCGCCAGCTTGCGCCCCAGCGGGGTCAGGCGGTTGCCGGCGTCCACTGCGCCCAGTTCGAAGAGCAGCCGGAAGCCATCGGTGACGAAGCGCGAGTCCGGCGGATCGACGAAGGGAAACGCCTCGATGTCACCGAGCTTCAGCGACAGCATCGAGAGGATCACCGAGGCGAGGTTGGTACGGCGGATCTCGGGGTCGGTGAACTCGGGCCGGGCGAGGAAGTCCTCCTCGTCGTAGAGGCGGATGCAGACGCCCTCGGCGACGCGCCCGCAGCGCCCCTTGCGCTGGTTGGCGCTGGCCTGGCTGACCGGCTCCACCGGCAGGCGCTGGATCTTGGCCTTGTAGCTGTAGCGGCTGAGGCGCACCAGGCCCGGGTCGATGACGTAACGGATGCCCGGCACCGTGAGCGAGGTCTCCGCCACGTTGGTGGAGAGCACGATGCGCCGCCCCGCGTGGGGGGCGAAGACGCGGTTCTGCTCGGCATTGGAGAGCCGCGCGTAGAGCGGCAGGATCTCGGTGCCCTTGAGGTCGGCGCGGCGCAGGGTGTCGGCGGTCTCGCGGATCTCGCGCTCGCCGGGCAGAAACACCAGGATGTCACGCGGCCCATGGAACCAGCGCTTCTCCCGCTCGACCTGCTCGATCTCCTCCACGGCGTGGAGGATCCCCTCCTGAAGGGTACGATCCTCCTCGTCGTCCTCATCGCGCACCAGCGGCCGGTAGCGCACCTCCACCGGATAGGTGCGCCCGGAGACCTCCACCACCGGCGCCGGCTGAAGCTCCCCCTGTGCATCCTGGCGCCCGAAGTGCTCGGCGAAGCGGGTCACGTCGATGGTTGCCGAGGTGATGATCACCTTGAGGCCGGGACGCCGCGCGGTGAGGCGCTTTAGGTAGCCGAGCAGGAAGTCGATGTTGAGGCTGCGCTCGTGGGCCTCGTCGATGATGATTGCCTCGTAGCGCATGAGATCCGGGTCGTGGCGGGTCTCGGCGAGCAGGATGCCGTCGGTCATCAGCTTGACCAGGGTGTCGTCGCTGCTCTGGTCGGTGAAGCGCACCTGGTAGCCCACCTGCTCGCCCAGCGGCACCTTGAGCTCCTCGGCGAGGCGACTGGCCACCGAGCGTGCCGCCAGGCGCCGGGGCTGGGTGTGGCCGATCAGCCCGCGGCGCCCCAGGCCCAGCTCCAGGCAGAGCTTGGGCAGCTGGGTGGTCTTGCCCGAGCCGGTCTCGCCGGCCACCACCACCACCTGGTGGTCGCGCAGGGCCGCGAGGATGTCTTCCCGACGTTCCGCCACCGGCAGCGATGGCGGGTACTCGAGGGCCACCGGCCGCGCCCGGCGACGTTCCACTAGCTGCCGCGACCGCTCGAGCGAACGCCGGACCTCGGCGAGGCCCCGGTCCACGGGCTTGCCCTCCCGGAGCCGCCGGCGCAGGCCGCGCAGGCGCTTGTCCAGGGTCGGGACGTCGCGCCGCAGGGCATCATCGAGCTCGCGGCTCAGGGCGTCGAGCTCGGCGGCATCCCGGGTGTTCGTGGCGGTATCCTGGCGGGTCTCGGTGGTCACGGTCTCGACGGTCATCTCCGGGTCACGGTCATCAAAAAAACGGCCCGCCCGGGACATCCGGAGCGGGCCGTGCATTGTAACGCCGAGGCCGCGGCGGCGCCTAATCGGCACCATCAAGCGTGGCTATCGGGCGGCAAGAGGAAGGCTATCGCCTTGCCGCTGATTGCCGTGACGGCGTGCTGGGCAGCCCAGCCTGCCGGGTCACCCCTCCGCCTTATCGCGCTCCTCGTCGCGTAACTGGCGACGCAGTACCTTCCTGAACATGACAGCGTCTTGGGCAGCTCGGGCTGCCGGCTCACCCATCCGCCTTATCGCGCTCCTCGTCGCGTAACTGGCGACGCAGTACCTTTCCCACATTCGTCTTGGGCAGCTCGTCACGGAACTCCACATGCTTCGGCACCTTGTAGCCGGAGAGGTCCTTCTTGCACCAGGTCCGCAGGGTCTCGGCATCCAGGGTCTCGTCCCGGGCGACGACGAACAGCTTGATCGCCTCGCCGCTGGTCTCGTCGGGTACCCCCACGGCCGCGGACTCGATCACACCCGGGTGGGCGGCCACCACGTCCTCGATCTCGTTGGGATACACGTTGAAGCCGGAGACGAGGATCATGTCCTTCTTGCGATCGACGATGCGGATGTAGCCATCCGCCTGGAGCACGGCAATGTCGCCGGTATGGAACCAGCCCTGGTCGTCGATCACCCGGGCGGTCTCATCGTCCCGGCTCCAGTAGCCCTTCATCACCTGGGGCCCCCTGACGCAGAGTTCCCCGGCGGCGTCGAGGGGCGCATCCCGGCCATCGGCATCCACCACCTTCACCTCGGTTCCCGCCACCGGCTTGCCGATGGTGCCGAGCTGGATGGCATCCACGGGATTGAAGCTGACGATGGGCGAGGTCTCGGTCAGGCCATAGCCCTCGGCCACCGGACAGCCGGTGACCTCCTCCCAGCGCTGCGCGGCCGCCCGGGTCAGGGCCATCCCGCCGGAGATGGTCAGGTGCAACCGGGAGAAGTCGAGACGGCGGAAGTCCTCGCGATTGCACAGGGCATTGAAGAGGGTGTTGAGCCCGATGAAGCCGGTGAAGGAGATGCCCTTGAGGGTCTTGACGAAAGTGTCCAGGTCACGAGGATTGGTGATCAGCACCGAGTGGTTGCCGGTCTCCATCATGAACAGGCAGTTCACCGTGAAGGTGTAGATATGGTAGACGGGCAGCGGCGCGATGATGGTCTCGGCGCCGTCGGTCAGCGCGGGGCCGATGGCCTGGCGGGCCTGGAGCATGTTGGCCACCAGATTGCGATGGGTGAGCATGGCGCCCTTGGCAAGCCCCGTGGTGCCGCCGGTGTACTGCAGCGCGGCGATATCGTCGGGGCCGCACGTCACCTCCTGGTGGCGACGCCCGGCACCTGCCCGGAGGGCCTGGCGCAACGGCGTGGCACCGGGCAGCGAGTAGGCCGGCACCATCCTCTTGACGTGCTTGACCACGGCATTGATCAGCTGGCGCTTGGGGAAGCCATGCAGATCCCCGAGCTGCGTCACCACCACATGCTGGATATCGGTGCGCTCGAGGATCCGTTCGAGCTTGTCGGCCATGTTGGCCAGGATGACGATGGCCCGGACCCCGGAATCCTTGAACTGGTGGGCCATCTCCCGCTGGGTATAGAGCGGGTTGGTGTTGACCACCACCAGCCCCGCCCGCAGGGCACCGAAGACCGCCACCGGGAACTGCAGCACGTTGGGCAGCTGGATGGCGATGCGATCCCCCGGTTGCAGCGTGGTCTCCTGCTGCAGCCAGGCGGCGAAATCGCCGGAGAGGCGGTCGAGTTCGGCATAGGTCAGCACTCGTCCCATGCAGCTGAACGCCGGCTTGTCGGCGAAGCGCGCCACGGAGGAGTGGAAGACATCCATCACCGAGGCGTAGGCGTCGAGTCCCTCCAGGGGCTGTCCGGTCAGGATGGCGGGCTTGTCGTTCTCGCTCATGGGCAATCTCCATGCTGCGGCTGATGTCATCAGCCGGCTTGTTGTTCTGTGCGCCTACCTTATACCAGCGGTTTCGCGGCTGTAAAACACGCGATTGAAACTTACGTTTTAAACCGTGCCTGGATCACGCCACCCTGCCAGACCAGCAGCTCGCCGGGCACCATGCGCACCCACTCCTCGTTGTCGGTGAGCGGCTCGGTGGCAATCACCGAGACCACGTCGTCGGACGTGGTGTGCTCGGCGAAGTTGACCGTCAGCTCGGCATCCGAGAGGCTTGCCCGGCCGAAGGGCGCCCGCCGCGTGATGTGCGCCAGCTTGGTGGAACAGTAGGTGTAGAGGTAGTCGCCATCGGCCAGCAGCAGGTTGAAGACTCCCAGGCCCCGCAGCCGTTCACAGAGCCCGTGGAGGGTCCCCCAGAGGGCGTGGCGCCCGGCGTCGTCCACCGGCGGGTCGGGAAAGGCGCTGCGCAGCTCGCCGAGCAGCCAGCAGAAGGCATGCTCGCTGTCGGTGCTTCCCACCGGACGGTAGAAGGAGTGCGGCAGGGCCTGCCAGTCGGCCAGCTGGCCATTGTGGGCGTAGCACCAGGGGCGTCCCCACATCTCGCGGACGAAGGGGTGGGTGTTGGCCAGCCGCACCTGGCCGACATTGGCCTGGCGGATATGGCTGATGACGATGTTCGACTTGATGGGGTAATCGCAGATCAGCCGGGCGATGGGGGAATGCACCGAGGGGTGCGGATCCCGGAAGTCCCGGTAGCCACCCTCCTCATAGAAGGCGATGCCCCAGCCGTCGCGGTGAGGCCCGGTCCCCCCGCCACGGTGCAGGAAGCCGGTGAAGCTGAAGCAGATGTCGGTAGGCACGTTGGCGCTCATGCCAAGCAGCTCACACATGGGGTTCCTCCCGGCGCATGGGGCGTCGCGTACGGCGACGCCGGATCAGGCTGACCACCAGCCACACGAGCACCACCAGCGCCACGGCGCCCCACAGGCGCGGGTCGCGGCGGTGTGCCTCCCAGAGCCGCTGCAGGCCCGGCACGCCCGACTGCCACAGCTCACGCGCCGCCTCGGGCAGGCGATTGACCCAGTCGACGAAGCGGTCGGCAGCGCGTTCGGCCGAGGTCTCGGGGGGCGGCAATGAGGTGTCGCTGCGCTCCCCGTCCTCGACGCGCTCGGTGCCGAGGGTCGGCCCGGCCACGTCCGCCAGGTCGATGCCGACCCGGCCTTCGGGATTGAGCATCAGCCGCGGCAGAGCCAGCTCGCGGGTCTCGCCATCCAGCTCGAGGGTGGCGGTGAGCAGCAGCGGCTGACTCAGCTCCTCGTCGAGCTCGGGCAGCTCGAGGTGCCAGCGCGCCGCCCCGACAGCCCGAGCCTCGAGACGCTCCCCCTGCAGCTCGCCATGGATCTCGGTATTGTCGCGATTCAGCCGGGGATGCTCGGCGGCCAGCACCACCCGATCCTCCTCGGGGCGGTGCACCGCCCCGATGGCCGGCAGCACGTTCACCGCCTGCACCCGCTGGCGATGGAATGCCTCCCCCTCGGCCCGGAACACCAGCCGCGCGTTGCCGGTCAGGGCCGGCGCCGGCAGGCGGCCGTGGAAGCGTCCCGCCTCGGCCTGCAAGGTGACCCGGGACTGTGCCTCGCCCTCGGCGTCCTGCAGCGAGACCGAGAGGGTGAGTGTCTCGACCTCATCGCCGAGGGGGTCACCATCTCGCTCCACCCAGGCCTCCACCGGCACCTCGAAGCCCAGGTAGAGGGTGGTCGGCAGATCGGCGATCCGCAGGTGGAGCAGGGAGGCAACGTTGATGCGACTGCCCTCGCCTACCGATCCTTCCAGGCGCCACTCGCCGACCTGGGGATCGGGCACCCGGATCAGGTCGAAGCGTGGCTCCACCTGCCAGCGGATGTCGTCCGGCGCCTCGTCGGCCCGGTAGCGGGTGCCGTCCGGCGCGACCAGGGTCAGGGGGGCGTCGTCGGGCTCGTGGAAGAGCAGCGCCGAGAAGGTTTCCACACCCTCGTCGATGACGAAACGCCCCTCCTCCAGCGGCACCTGGTCGGCGGGGAAGATACGCTCGACGATATCGAGGAAGGCGCCCAGCAGGCTCTCGGGATTCTCCGCGAGTGCCGCCAGCCCGCCGGTGGACTGGGCCAGACGCTCCACCAGGGCCAGGTCGGCCTGGTCGGAGAAGGCGATGGCATGGATGGTGACGCCCTGGTCGGCCAGTTCGGCGGCGAGTTCATCCACCAGCCGACGACGCGAGGCATCGTCGACCTCGGGCTTGGCCCCTCGTGCCGGTGACAGGTCGATCATGCCATCGGTGAGCAGCACCAGGTGGCGCCAGCCGTTGGCCTCGGCGCTTGCCGCTTCGCGAAGCGCCACCTCGATATCGGTGTATTGCTGGTACTCCTGCAGGGCCGGCGGCAGGGCCAGGGCCCGCTCGCGCCAGGCCGCATCCACCTCGCCCAGCGGCAGGGGGTTGTCGACCGTCTCACCGAAGGTCCAGACGCCCGCCGTGGCGCCGTTGGGTAATAGCGCCACCAGCATGTCCAGGGCACTGAGCGCCAGGCGGTCGGGATCGTTCTCCTTCATGCTGCCGGAGACATCGACCACCACCCGGACGTCCGGCCGCTCCTCCCCGCCGACCTGTGCCGGCGCCAGGTTCGCCCACAGCCACAGGGCACAGCCGATGGCCAGTATCCAGGCCAGCCGGCCGAAGGGCCTTTCCATGCCATACCCGCCCATTGGGGCTCCTTAGCCGATCATCGGCTCCTGGCGCTCGCCTCGGCCACCCCGGCGGCGGCCGGCGGGCGCCTCGTCATCCATGTCCACGTAGTCATCGTCGTCGAGGGTGTCGCGATGGCGGCCACGCCACCACAGCAGCAGCCCCACCACCAGACCCAGCCCGGCCCCCACCGCGGCCAGCATGGCGGCCGGCATGAAGGCCGCGCCATTGCGCTCGAGGAAGGCCACGGCCGCCACCACCACCGCCGGGGCGAAGCCGGAGTAGAACTCGCCCTCCTCCAGCAGCGGCAGGCGGAAATGGGCCGGCGTCCACATCACGCCGGCCACCAGCCAGGTGATCACCAGACGCGGCAACCGCGGCAGAAAGGCCAGCCCCAGGTAACCGGTCAGTAGCACCACCAGCGACAACACGACATAGACCAGCCATAGTAGGGATATCGAATCCGAAATCAGCATCACGCCCTCGCGACCTGTGCGTCCACGACGCACCTTCTTGAAAATACACTGAGTATGGTACATCTCGCGCAATGAAAGCACAGCCGCCACGTGACCAGGCCACCGAGACGCCTGCCGACGACCCCGTCACCCGCTTCCGCCGCGCCGACGACCCGGCGTGGCACTGGCTGGAGAACCGCGATGATCCAGCGGTCACCGACTTCCTGGAGGCGGCCAACGGGGAATCTCGCCGCTGGTTCGCCCCCCTCGACGACCTGGTCGAGCGCCTCTACCACGGCCACCTGGCCCGCCGCGAACTGGCCGTGCACGGGCTGAGAACGCCGCTGGACCACTACACGGTGTGGAGCGAGACGGCGGTGGACGCCGACTACCCGGTCTGGTGGCGCCACCCCAATGGCGACCCCGATGCCGCGGAGTGCTTCCTCGACCTGCAGGCCCGGGCCAGCGAGCACGACTTCCTCGAGGTCGGCGACATGGCCCTCTCCCCGGACGAGGACTGGCTGGCCTGGAGCGAGGACACCCGCGGCGACGAGACCTACACCCTCTACCTCAAGCAGCTGCCCGACGGTGAGCCCAGGGTGCTGCTCGAGGAGGTCGGCCCCGAGATCGGCTGGGCCGAGGACAACGCCACCCTGCTGTTCACCCGCTATGACGCCACCCAGCGCCCCGAGAGCATCTGGCGCCTGCCCCTGGCGGCCGGCAGGGCCGGTGAGCCGGCACTGGTGCTGCGCGAGGAGGACCCGGAATTCTGGCTGGGCCTCGGCAAGACCCGATCCCGCGAGTGGCTGATCCTGGAGAGCGCCTCCAAGGACACCAGCGAGAGCCACCTGATTCCCGCGCGGGCGCCGGCCAGTCCGCCCCGCTGCTTCCGCCGCCGGGAAAGCGGGGTGGAGTACGCCCTGGACCATCGCCCGGGGCACTTCTATGTGCTGCACAACCGCGAGGCCACCCACTTCCGGCTGGACGTGCTGGCCGAGCAACGGCTGGGCGAGGCCGACCCCGCCAGCGCCTGGCAGCCGCTGATCGCCCATCGCGACGATGACACCCTGGAGGGCGTCGATGCCTTCGACTGGGGGCTGGTGGTCACCGAGCGCGACCACCACGAGGCCCAGGTGCACCTGCGCATCCTCGAGCTGGGTGCCGACCACGCCATCACCCGCGACGAGCGGCTGCCGCTGCCGGAGCTGCCCTGCAGCCTGGCGCTGGGCAACGCGCCCCACTTCGATAGCCGGCGCCTGCGCCTGCGGGAGGAATCCTTCACCCTGCCGGTGACCTGGCTCGAGCATGACCTCGACAGCGGCCAGCGGCGCCTCCTCAAGCAGCAACCCATCCATGGCGACCTCGCGCCCGAGCAGCTGGTCTGCGAGCGGCTCTGGGCGACCTCCCACGACGGCGAGCGGGTCCCCGTCTCGGTGGTGATGCGCGCGGACCTTGCCGGCCACCCGTTGCCCACCCTGCTCTACGGCTACGGCGCCTATGGCGAGGTGCTCGATCCCTGGTTCTCGGTTGCCCGGCTCGAGCTGCTGGCACGCGGCGCGGCCTTTGCCGTGGCGCATGTGCGCGGCGGTGGCGACCGCGGCGAGCCCTGGTACCTGGCCGGCAAGCTCGAGCACAAGGCCAACAGCTTCCACGATTTCCTCGCCGCCCGCGACGCCCTGGTCGAGAAGGGCTTCAGCGACGGCGAGCGCATTGCGGCCTACGGCGCCAGTGCCGGAGGGCTGCTGGTCAGCGCCAGCCTCAACCTCGCCCCGGAGGCCTTCTGTGCCGCGGTCCTCGACGTGCCCTTCGTCGACGTGCTGCGCACCATGGAGAACCCCGACCTGCCATTGACCACCGCGGAGTACACCGAATGGGGCGACCCCCGCGAGCCCGAGGCACGACGCCGCATCGGCAACTACTCACCGCTGGACAACCTCTCGGCACAACCCTGGCCGGCGGTGTTCCTGCAGGGCAGCTGGCACGACACCCGGGTGCCCTACTGGGAACCGGCCAAGCTCTATGCTCGCCTCAAGGAGCTGGGCCACGACCCGGCCGGTGAGGACCGTGCGTCGAACGCCGACCGAACCGCGGAAGGCCGCCCCGCGGATCGCCGCCCCATCATGCTGCGGACCGACATGGCGGCCGGCCACGGTGGGGCCTCGGGCCGCTTCAAGGCCTGGCACGACAACGCCCGCCAGGATGCCTTCATCCTCTGGGCACTAGGGCTCGAGCACCGAGAGGGCTGAGCACTCAGCCATCGATGGGCAGGATGGCGATGATGTGCTCCTCGAGCTCTTCCTCGGGAACCTCGCGCTGCGAGACGGCGAAGCTGCGAACGCTGATGCCCTTGCGGTGCATGCGCTCCGGCCCGCCGGCGATCAGGGGGTGCCAGGCGGCGAGCTTGCGTCCTTCCGCCACCCGCCGATAGGCGCAGGACCTTGGCAGCCAGCGGAAATCGTCGATGCGCTCGGCGGTCAGTTGCGTGCAGTCGGGCACCCTCGCGAAGCGATGGGCGTAGTCGCTGCACTGACAGCTGTGGATATCCAGCAGTTCGCAGGCGAGGTTGAGCACCGCCAGGTCGCCGGACGCCTCGTCCTGGAACTTGAGCAGGCAGCACTGGCCGCAGCCGTCGCAGAGCGCCTCCCACTCCTCGTCGGTGAGCTCCTCCAGGTCGAAGCGCTCCCAGAACCGGTCTCTCATGATCTCTCCTGCGCGACTGGGGCGCGGCTCGGTGTCGAGTACGAACCCGCGAGTCTCGCGGGGCCTCCGGGCGCGATAAAAGCGAATGTCGCGCGGCGTCGGGCGCGATAAACTAGTCGCGAGCCTCGGTGGGGGTGCGATGAAGGTCCAGCAGGTAATCCTCCTTGGCCGGCGGCATCTGCAGGTAGTAGCCCTTGTCGCGGATGGCGGCCATGACGTCCGTGGCCCTGGCTCGCCCCAGCGATTTCTCGGGGGTGAGGATCAGGGTCATGGCCGGCAGCGGCTTGCCGAACTGCTCGAGCAGCGCCTCGGGGACTTCCACGAGGCCCTGGCGCTTGTCCACGTAGAGATACATCTGTTCCTTGCGCGAGCTCTTGAACACCTCGCACAGCAGCTTGTCACCCCGCATGCGGTCATCGCTCATCGAGATACCTCCTCCAGGGCCGCCGCCAGGCCCGCATTCAGTCGGTCGCCACGCCAGCCGCCCGGCAGCGGCAGCGGCTGGCCCGTGAGGTCGGCGCCCACCAGGGCCTCCAGGTCACGCCGCTTCAGCAGCACCTCGGGGGCCACGCCGAGCGTCTCCGCCTCGGCATTCACCACCTTCTTGAGTGCCTTGAGGCGCTGCTTGAACTCGGGGGCCATGGGCGAGAGCGGGGCCGGCGGCAGCTCACGCTCGTCGACGTTCAAGGCCTCACGTACCAGCCCAAGAAGATCGTCGCCCTCGCGCTTGACCAGGGGCGGCTTGAGACCCTCGACCCGGGCCAGCTCATGGCGGTTCTCCGGCAGCTGTTCGGCGATGGCGTAGAGCAGCCGGTCGGGCACCAGCCAGCCCCGAGGCACATCGCGACGCCGGGCCTCCCCCTCGCGCCAGCGCGTCAGGCGTCGGTAGGCCTCCACCTGACGCGGCGAAAGCCGCCACAGTTGGCGATGGCGCAGGTACCACTGGCCATCGGCGGCGTCGCTGCGGGCCGACTGGGCCACCAGGTCGGCACAGTCCGCCTCGACCCAGGCCCGTCGCCCCTGCCGCTCCAGCGCCTCGCGCTGGTGCTGCCACACCTGCAGCAGGTAGACGACGTCGAGGGCGGCATAGAGCCGCTGGGTCTCGCTGAGCGGGCGCTTGAGCCAGTCGGAGCGGGTCTCGTCCTTGGGCAGGGTCTCGCCGACCCAATACTCCACCAGCTTCTGGTAGCCCATGGAGGGCACCTCGCCGAGCAGCGACTGGGCGATCTGGGTATCCACCAGCGGCGCGACCGGCACACCGGCCCAGTGGGCGAAGACCTCGAGGTCCTCGCTGGAGGCATGCAGCAGCTTGAGGGGGCCCGACGAGAGCAGGCGCCGGAAGGCCTCGGTACAGGCCACCTCCAGGGGATCCACCAGGAAGGCGGGGCCGCCCGCGGTGAACTGGATCAGCGCCGGCACCGGATGGAAGGTGCTCTCGCGGAAGAACTCGGTGTCCAGGGCGATGACGTCGGCCGAGGCCACCTCGGCGCAGGCGGCATCCAGGGCCTCGGGGGTATCGATCCAGCGAATCTCGGGAGTCAGTGGCATGCAGGATTCCGGCAGGGAAAGGGGGATCACTCACCCCGGAAGGGCAGGCGACCATTGAAGGCGCGGCTCAGGGTGCCACCGTCGACGTACTCGAGCTCACCGCCCATGGGCACACCATAGGCCAGCCGCGAGAGCCTCACGCCCAGGGGCGAGAGCTGGGCGGCGATGTAGTGGGCGGTCGCCTCACCCTCCACGGTGGGGTTGGTGGCGAGCACCACCTCCTCCACGCCGCCCTCGGCGACGCGTGCCTCGAGCTGGTCGAGGCCGATGTCCTCGGGGCCGATGCCGTCCAGCGGCGAGAGGTGGCCATGCAGCACGAAGTAGCGGCCGCGGTAACCGCCCGCCTCCTCGATGGCGAGCTGGTCGGCGGGGGATTCCACCACGCAGAGCACGTCATCGTCGCGTCGCGCGCTCATGCAGATGCCACAGACGTCTTCTTCGGTGAGGGTCCGGCAGCGTCGACAGTAGCCGACCTCCTCCAGCGCCACGCCCAGTGACTCCACCAGGCGCCGGCCGCCGTCGCGGTCGCGCTCGAGCAGGTGCATGGCCATGCGCTGGGCCGTCTTGGGCCCGACGCCCGGCAGCACGCGCAGCGACTCCATCAGTCTCTCGACCAGCGGGGAAAAGCTCATCGGCGGTCCATCTCGGCGTCGCTCAGAAGGGCATCTTGAAGCCCGGCGGCAGGTTGAGGCCGGCCGTGGCCTCCTCCATCTTGGCCTTGGAGCTGGCCTCCACCTTGCGCACCGCATCGTTCACCGCCGCGGCCAGCAGGTCCTCGAGCAGCTCCTTGTCCTCTTCCATGACGCTCTGGTCGATGTCGACCTTGCTCACGTCATGGCGTCCGTTCATGGTCACCTTGACCATGCCGGCCCCGGCCTCGCCCTGGACCTCGGCCTTGGCGACCTCCTCCTGGACGCGCTGCATCTTCTCCTGCATCTCCTGGGCCTGCTTCATCAGGTTGCCCATTCCACCCTTCATCATGGCGGATTCCTCTCGTCGTTGGTGTGTCCGGTGGCAGCGCCGCGGTTCAACCGCGAGCCTCGGCATCGGCGGGCTTGACCGTGGATTCGATCAGCCGCGCACCGAAGGCCTGCTGCAGTTTCTGTACATGGGGGTCACGGCTCAAGGCTTCAATCGCCTCGGCATGCCGCTGGGCGGCCAGGCGGTCGGCCTGCTGCCTGGGGGTCTCGACCTCAGGCGGCAGCGCGCCCGGCGTCAGAGCCAGGCGACGCTCGACCCCGATCGCCGCCAGCGCCTCGCGAATGCGCGTCACGTGGACCTCGGCCTGCATCGCCTCCTGGGAGGGGTCGAGACGCAGCGTGAGCTGCTCGCCGTCGTCGGCCTCGACCACGCAGTGGGCGGCCAGGTTGCGGGTCAGCCCGCCCAGCCCCAGCGAGTCGAAGCAGGCCAGCCAGTCGGCATGGCCGAAGTGCCCTTCCGCAACGGGCGCGGGGGCCGCCTGGGTGTCGGACGCCGGCGCCTCGGCGGACGCCGGCGCCTCGGCGGTCGCCGGTGCCGCCGCGGCTTGCTGTGCCGGACGCTCCGTCGCCGCGAGGTCATGCGACGCGGAGGGCGCTGCCGTGCCTGGCTCGGGCCCGCTATCTGGCGCTGCGGGTGCCGAGGCCGCTGCGACCTCCTCTTCCCGCTCGACCCAGGGGGGAGGCGGATCGTCCGTCGACTCGGCCGACACGGCCTCGGCGGTCGGCGCCGGCGGGGGGATGTCCGGAGGCGGGCTGGCCGCCGGCGGCTCGTTGGCGGGCTCGGCCGGGGTGTCGGGGGCTTCTCGGGGGCCTGCCCCTCCTGCGGGGATGGTGCGTCCGCCGGCCCCGCGCCACTGGGCTCGCCCTGGCCACGCATCGGCAGCGGCGTCTGCGCGGGACGCGGCACGCCCTGGGGGCGGAAGGCCAGCATGCGCAGCAGGGTCATCTCCAGGGCGGTGCGCAGGTCCGGGGCATGCTCCATGTCGCCACGCCCCTGGATGCCGATCTGATAGTAGAGCTGAATGTCCTCGGCGGTGAAGCGCGCGGCAAGCTGGAGCAGCGCCTCGCGGTCGCCATGGCCGTTGTCCACGGCATCGGGCACCATCTGGGCGATGGCCAGGCGGTGGAGCACCCCGGTGATGTCGTCCAGCACCGCGGCGAAGTCCGGGCCCTGCTCGGCCAGGGCAGCCACCTCGGCGAGCAGCCGGGGAGCATCCACCGCCGCCAGGGCCTCGACCAGCGCCAGCACATGGCGATGGTCGAGGGTTCCGAGCATCGCCGCCACGTCGGCATGGTGAACCTCACCCTGGCCGAAGGCGATCGCCTGGTCGGTAAGGCTCATGGCATCGCGCATGGAGCCCTCGGCGGCCTTGCCCAGCAGCCACAGGGCACTCTCCTCGAAGGGCACTCCCTCGACCTCGAGCACCTTGGCCAGGTGGCCGACGATGCGCTCGGGCGGCATGTGCTTGAGGGTGAACTGCAGGCAGCGCGACAGCACCGTGGGGGGAAGCTTCTGCGGGTCGGTGGTCGCCAGCAGGAACTTCACATGGGGCGGCGGCTCCTCCAGGGTCTTCAGCAGGGCATTGAAGCTGCTGGTGGAGAGCATGTGCACCTCGTCGATGAGGTACACCTTGTAGCGCCCCTGGGTCGGCGCGTACTGGACGTTGTCGAGCAGCTCGCGGGTATCCTCCACCTTGGTGCGCGAGGCGGCGTCGACCTCGATCAGGTCGACGAAGCGCCCCTCGTCGATGGAGCGGCAGCTGTCGCACTCGCCGCAGGGTGTCGAGGTCACGCCCGCGTCGCCCTGGCCGTTGGCAGTGCAATTCAGGCACTTGGCCAGGATCCGCGCCAGGGTGGTCTTGCCCACCCCCCGGGTCCCGGTGAACAGGTAGGCATGGTGCAGCCGCCCCTGGTCCAGGGCATTGACCAGCGCACGCTGGACATGCTCCTGGCCGACCAGTTCATGGAAGGTACGCGGTCGCCACTTGCGGGCCAGAACCTGATAGCTCATGCAGCGCGGGATCCTTGCGGTGTAAAGCGAACAGCAGCTGTGGGGTGACGGACGCCGGGGCCTGCAATGACCGGGCCCGATGCCCGACTGGAAACGGTCATTCTAGCGACCGGGGCGCTCCGCGGGAAGCAGCGCCCGCCTCAGGCATCGCGAACCACCCCCCGCCGCCCCAGCGGTGCTCGAACTGTTCGGCGGTGAGTGGCGGACTGAGGTAGTCGCCCTGATAGGCGGGGCAGCCCAGGGCCTCCAGGAAGGCCAGCTGCTCGGCGGTCTCCACTCCCTCGGCAATCACGTCCAGCCCCAGGCGCTCGGCGATCGACAGGATGGCGGCGACGATCGTCTCGTCATCGGGGTCACCCGGCACGTCGGCGACGAAGGACTGGTCGATCTTCAGGCACTGTACCGGCAGGCGCTTGAGGTAGGAGAGCGAGGAGTAGCCGGTACCGAAATCGTCCACGGCCAGCTCGACGCCCAGCTGGCGCAGGCCGTGAAGCCGCTCGAGCCCCTCGTCGGCATGGCCGATCACGAAGCCCTCGGTGATCTCGAGCTCCAGTCGCGAGGGCGAGAGCCCGCTCTCGTGCAGCGCGGCACGCACGTCACCCACGATGTCGCCCTGCACCACCTGCAGTCCCGAGAGGTTGACCGAGACCCGCAGCGGCAGCCCCCTCAGCTCCCACTGCCGCGCCTGACGGCAGGCCTCGTGCAGCACCCAGCGACCGATCGCATGGATCAGACCGGCCTCCTCGGCCAGGGCGATGAAGCGCCCGGGGCCGACCAGCTGGCCCTCGGGGGTCGTCCAGCGCACCAGGGCCTCGGCCCCGAATACCTGGTCGCCTGCCACCCTCGCCTGGGGCTGGAAGTGCAGCACCAGCTCGTCACGCTCCAGGGCGCGACGCAGCCCGGTATCCATGGCGAAGCGCTCGCGGCTCGCCTCGCCCAGCTCCGGGGTGAAGAACTGCCAGGTGTTGCGCTTGAGGGCCTTGGCGCCGTACATCGCGGTATCGGCATGCTGGATCAGTTCCTCGGCATTGCGCCCGTCGCGGGGGTAGAGGCTGATGCCGATGGAGGCCCCGATGAAGATCTCGTGCTCTTCGATATCGAAGGGCTGCACCAGGGCATCGATCAGCTTCTGTGCCACCCGGCCGGCATCGGCAGGCTCGTGCAGGTGCTCCATCACCAGCAGGAACTCGTCTCCCCCCAGCCGCCCCAGGGCATCCTCGTCGCGTACCACCCGTCTCAGTCGCTGGCCCACCGCCTGGAGCAGGCGATCCCCCAGCGGATGGCCCAGGCTGTCGTTGATGTCCTTGAAGTGGTCCAGGTCGAGAAACAGCACCGCCAGCTGCCCCTGGGCCTCATCGGCCCTCGCCAGCGCCCCGTCGAGACGCTGGTTGAGATGCGCCCGGTTGGGCAGGCCGGTCAGCGGGTCATAGTTGGCCGAGATGCGCAGCCGTCCGGCCTGATCGGTGATGCGCGACAGCAGCGGGCTGATGGTGCGTGCCGTGGCGAAGGCGCCCAGGGCCATCAGCACCAGCACCAGAATGGCGGGCCAGAGCAGCTCGTGGTAGACAGAACCGTAGAACGCCCGTACGGGAATCTGCACCAGCAGCCCCCAGCCGCGAGAGGCCAGGGGCACGTGCACCAGCACCCGGCCACCCCGCCAGCCGCCCTCGCGGACCAGTCCGGCGCGCCCCTCCTCCAGGGCCTCGCGGACCCGGCCGGGCACCAGGGGCGCCGCGTCGGCCAGCGTCAATGCCCCCTCCTCGCCATGCGCCAGCAGGGTCTCGCCGGGCGGACCCAGCAACCACTGCCGGGAGTCGCCACCAAAGCGCGTGGTGTCCTCGAGCATCGCCGTCACGGCAGCCGGGTCGAAATAGAGCACGTCAGTGCCGATGCGCTCGCTGTCCATGGAGATGATCGGCGCCGCCACTTCCAGCAGCAGTTCATCGTCCTGCCTGACCAGCCGAAGGGTGCCTGGCCCGGTGACCTCCACCACCTCGGGGCTCGGCGACGGCCAGGGCGTGCGCCCGAGCGTCACCAGCGGCTGGCCCGCCGGGCCGAGCCGCACCAGCCCCACCAGGTCGGGGGACTGCAGCATGGCATCCACCAGCCGCGGCGTGGTGAAGGCAACCAGCGACTGGCGATCCAGGGCCTGCTCGGCATAGCGCGCCAGCCGGCGGCGGATCTCCGTGCGGCTGGTGAACTGCCTGGCCAGGTCCCGATAGCGCGCCAGAAGGTGTTCCAGGGATTCCGCCTGGGCCGAGGCGCTGACCAGGGTATTGTTCTCAAGCGCCTGGCGATGAGCCTGGAACAGCGGCCAGGCCGTGGCGAGGCCCACCAGGGCCCCGGTGACCAGGATGCCGAGCATGGCCAGCAACACGATGCGCCGCTGCGATCGCCTCATCACCGCTTGTCACCCGGGAGCACGCCAACTGCAAACCGGACCAGCGGGATCTCGGCATCGTGGCTCGCCCGAACGGCTTCGTCATACCCTGGATCGTCGTGCATGCTTCTTTCCTGGCCGCTTCGGACCCTAGTGTGGCCTCACGCTGGTTAAACGCCAAGCCCGCCGGCTGCCAGGGCGGCTAACTCGCTACTGCACGCTCTCCTGCTCGCCGAAGCGCCCCTCGAAGAGCGCCGAGGAGAGATAGCGTTCGGCGCTGTCGGGCAGGATGACGACGATGTTCCGGCCCTGAAACTCAGGCAGGCGGCCGAGGCGCACCGCGGCCACCACGGCGGCCCCGCAGGAAATGCCGCACAGGATGCCCTCCTCCTGCATCAGCCGATGCGCCATGGCCATCGCCGCCTCGTTGGTGACCGTCTCGACCCGGTCGACCAGCGACAGGTCGAGGTTGGCCGGCACGAAGCCGGCACCGATGCCCTGGATCTTGTGGGGCATCGGCGTCGGCGCCTCGCCGTTCATTGCCTGGGTGATCACCGGCGAGTCGCTGGGCTCTACCGCCACGGTGATGACCGCCTTGCCCTGGCCCTGCTTGAGGTAGCGGGCCACACCGGTCAGGGTGCCACCGGTCCCCACGCCGGCCACGAAGATATCCACCTGGCCGTCGGTGTCGTCCCATATCTCGGGCCCCGTGGTGGTCTCGTGGATGCCGGGGTTGGCGGGGTTCTCGAACTGCTGGGGCAGGAAGTAGCGGCCGGGGTCGGCGGCGGCGAGCTCCTTGGCCCGGGCGATCGCACCGGGCATCCCGCTGGCCGGCTCGGTGAGCACGATCTCGGCGCCGAGGGCCTTGAGCACCTTGCGCCGCTCCAGGCTCATGGAGGCCGGCATGGTCAGCACCAGCGGGTAGCCGCGGGCGGCGGCCACGAAGGCCAGGGCGATGCCGGTGTTGCCGCTGGTGGGCTCGATGATCGTCATGCCCGGTGTGAGCACGCCACGGGCCTCGGCATCCCAGATCATCGCCGCCCCGATGCGACACTTGACCGAGCAGGCCGGATTGCGGCCCTCGATCTTGGCCAAGATGGTCGCCCCCTCGTTGACCCGATTGAGCCTGACCAGCGGGGTGTTGCCGATCGATCGGGAGTTGTCCTCGTAGATGCGTGACATGGGGGCTTCCTCGTCGGGATGGGATGGCATCAGTGTAGGCCGGAGTGGCTCAGGCCCCCTCGAATCCGCTCAGCACGTTCACCGCATTGAGGCCGATTTCCGCCACGGCGTAGCCGCCCTCGAGCAGGAAGACGGTGGGCAGGCCCAGCTGCCCCAGCCGACGTCCCACGTCGGTGAAGTCGTCGCTGGCCAGCCGGAAGGCACTGATGGGGTCATGCTCGAAGGCATCCACGCCCAGGGAGACCACCAGCAGTTCGCAGCCGGCCTCGAGGATGCGCTGCTTGGCATCCTCCAGACCCTTCACCCAGGCGGCATAGTCGGTCCCCGGCGCCATGGGGTAGTTGACGTTGAAGCCCTCGCCTGCGCCCTCGCCGACCTCATCGGCATGGCCCAGGAAGTGGGGGAAGCAGTGCCGCGGGTCGCCGTGCAGGGAGAGGAAGAGCACGTCGTCGCGTGCATAGAAGATCTGCTGGGTGCCGTTGCCGTGGTGGAAGTCGACGTCCAGCACCGCCACTCGCGTACAGCCGGCAGCCAGGGCTCGCTGGGCAGCGATGGCGGCGTTGTTGAAGAAGCAGTAGCCGCCGAACTGGTCGGTGGCGGCATGGTGTCCCGGCGGACGGCACAGCCCGAAGGCCGGCTCGCCGGTGGCCAGCACGTGGTCCACCGCGGAGAGCGCGATATCCTTGCTGGCCATGGCCGCCTCGAAGGTGCCCTCGCAGATGGAGGTGTCGGCCCCCAGCGCATAGTGGCCCAGCCGGCCGTCGATGTGGTCGGGGATGACCCGTCCCGGCATGGTCCGGGTGGGCCAGATCCAGGCAATCGCTTCGCCCCTGCGACCGGCGGCGACCCAGTCCGCCCAGCAGTGTTCGAGGAACGCGACATACCCGCGGTCGTGCACGGCCAGCACGGGCTCCAGCCCGTGGACGGCCGGCTCACGCACCTCGCCGAGGCCGCTCTCCCGGACCCGCTGCAGCACCAGGTCGACGCGTTCGGGACACTCGTAGGGGGTCACCAGCTGGCCGCCATCCAGTTCGGTGCGCGCCCGGCGCAGCTTGGTGGTCTCGCTGTGAAAGGTCAGCATCGCGCAATTCAGTCCTCGTGGCGTGGGTGGGTGGGTGGGTGGCGGCATTGCCGCAGCCGCCATGGAGTCCCGGAAGGGAATGTGCGGTGGGCCGTCAACCGGGATATTCCCGCAGCAGGCCTCGGCCACAGGACCGGATGAACTCCAGGGCCCGGACATGCTTCCAGTCCTCGCGATAGACCAGTCCGAAACTGAAATCGATCTCGGGGGAAAAGGGCAGCATCACCACTCCGTCCCGCGGAGAGAGCTGGTCGCTGGCGGTGATCGGGTTCATCACGCTGATGCCGACGCCGTTTGCCACCAGCGCGGTGATGGCCCCGATATTGGCCTCGGTCTTACCGGCGATATGGATGCCGTGCGTGGTAGCCAAATTGAGCAGCGGGTCGGCCCCGACGTTGGGCTGGTTGCTGATCACCAGATACTCGTCCTTGAGATCCCCGATGGTCACCGTTGTCCGGGACTCCAGGGGATGCCCCTTGGGGATCAGGCAGCGAGCCTGGGTGGTCAGCCACTCCTCGACGCGCAGCATACGAGAGCTGGCCGGCAGCGTCACGAAGCCGATATCGGCATGACCGGACTCCACCTCCCTGAGCACGTCATGGCTCGACATCATGTCGAAGCTGATGCTGAAGCCGCGGTTGTCCTCGAGCAGCGCGGCGATCAGCCGCGGCACGAAGCCGAACGCCAACCCCGGAATGGCCGCGATGCGCAGCCGCGAGGTGCCGAACTCCTTGAGCGCCAGCACGCTGTGGCGCAGTTCATCGATATTGCCCATCAGTCGCAGGATCTCCTCGTAGAGCTCCCGCGCCTCGGGCGTGGCAACCAGGCGGTTCTTCTCGCGCAGGAACAGCTCGAGCCCGAGATTCTGTTCGAGCTGGGAGAGCGAGCGACTGACCCCGGACTGGGTGATGCCCAGCGTTCGCGCCGCCTGTGAGGCGCTTCCCGCCTCGAACAGCGTCTTGAAGATGGCGAGCGCCTTGAGCGAATGGATGTTGACGTCAGGCATGATTAAAAGTCATTTAATACAGTAAAAACATCATATCTTGAAATAGCTTGTCGCAGCTACCTAGACTGACAGCCATCCGAACAACACCACCCCAACGGATCGACACGATGACGTCCTCCCCCCTCTTCTATCAGGCCGGTCCCGCGATGCCGGAAGTCAGCCACGGCGATGGCGTCTTCCTGTGGGACACCCACGGCAAGGAGTACCTCGACGGCTGCTCCGGTGCCATCTCCTGCAACCTCGGCCATGGCCGGCAGGACCTGCGCGATGCCATGCTGGCCCAGCTCGACCGCGTCGCCTTCACCTACCGCACCCAGTTCGAGAACGCACCGGCCGTGGCGCTGGCCAAGGCACTGGTCGAGATGACCGAGGGCACGCTCGATAAGGTTTTCTTCGTCTCCAGCGGCTCCGAGGCGGTGGAGTCCGCCCTCAAGCTGGCGCGCCAGTACTTCGTGGCCCGGGGCGAGTCCCACCGTCGCCACTTCGTGTCGCTGCGCCCCTCCTATCATGGCAGCACCCTGGGCGCGCTGGGCGTCACCGGCTACCAGCCCCTGGAGGCGCCCTTCGCCGACATCACCGCAGGCTCGCTGAAGGTGCCCGGCCCGGACTTCTATCGCCAACGGGACGGCGATCGCGACGCCCATGTCCAGCGCGTGCTCGCCGAGACCCGCGCGACGATCGAGGCGGCCGCGGGCGAGAGCATCATCGCCATCGTGCTCGAGCCCGTCGGCGGTGCCAGCACCGGGGCGCGGCTGGTCGACCAAGCCTACCTCGAGGGCCTGCGCGCACTGTGTGACGAGTTCGGCTGCCTGCTGATCTTCGACGAGGTGCTCTGCGGCATCGGCCGCACCGGCACCTGGTTCGCCTACCAGCAGTGGGGCGTGATGCCGGACCTGCTGAT
This sequence comes from Halomonas sp., assembly GCF_033549285.1. Classification (GTDB taxonomy): domain Bacteria; phylum Pseudomonadota; class Gammaproteobacteria; order Pseudomonadales; family Halomonadaceae; genus Halomonas. The sequence goes on along the minus strand of NZ_JAWSUJ010000001.1, from coordinate 13,166 downwards.
CACCGCCAAGGGGCTGGGCGCCGGCTACTACCCGGTGGGGGCGCTGCTGGCTCGCGAGGAGATCGTCGACACGGTGATGGCCGCTGGCGGCTTCCAGCACGGCCACACCTACGCCGGCAACCCGCTGGCCTGCGCCACGGGCCTGGCAGCCATTGAGGCGATTCGCCGCGAGGGGCTGCTCGACAACGTGCGCGCCCGCGGCGAGCAGCTCAGGCGCGGCCTCGAGGCGCTCCAGGCACGCCACGCCTGGATCGGTGACGTGCGCGGCCTGGGGCTGCTGTGGGGCGTGGAGCTGGTCATGGACCCGGTGGCGAAGACGCCCTTCCCCGCCGAGGCCAATCTCTTTGCCCGGGTGACGGCGCTGGCCAAGGAGGAGGGACTGCTGATCTATCCCCGGCGCACCCTGAACGGCCTGGCCGGCGATCACTTCCTGGTCAGCCCGCCCTTCACCATCACCGAGCACGAGGTCGAGCAGCTGCTCGAGCGGCTCGGCCGCGCCCTGGACCGGCTGGACCGCGAGGTGGTGACCCCGCTGCTCGACGATGCCAGCGCCTCCCCCGCTCACAGCATCACAGGCTGAGACCCATGACACTGCTCAACCAGAAACACGCGACGCTCGAGGCGGCCATCGCCGAGATCCCCGACGGGGCCTCGATCATGGTCGGCGGCTTCGGCTCGCCCGGCACCCCCTTCGCGCTGCTCGACGAGCTGCTGGCACAGGGCCAGACGCGCCTGACGCTGATCAAGAACGACGCCAACGAGCCCGGCATCGGCATCGGCCGGCTGATCCGCGCCGGCCGCGTCGACAGGCTGATCACCTCGCACATCGGCCTCAACCGGAT
>NZ_JAWSUJ010000001.1:0-12314 GCF_033549285.1 Halomonas sp. | reverse complement strand
GGATCGCCATCGAGGAGATGAACCAGGGTCGCCTGGCGGTGGAGATGCACCCCCAGGGGCTGCTGGCGGAGAAGATCCGCTGCGCCGGCGCCGGCCACTACGGCTTCCTGACCGATATCGGGCTCGGCACCGAGGTCGCCGAGGGGCGCCGCGAGATCGAGTGCGAGGGTCGGACCTGGGCCATCGAGCCGGCCATCCACGCCGATGTCGCCCTGGTCCACGCCGACCTGGCCGATGCCTATGGCAACCTCGTCTACCGCGGCACCGCGATCAACTTCAACCCGCTGATGGCGATGGCCGCCGACCGCGTGATCGCCCAGGCCTTCCGCGTCGAGGCCCCCGGCCGGCTGGCGCCGGAGCGCATCCATACGCCCTGCGCCTTCGTCAACCACATCGTCGAGGTCGACCCGGCCACCAGCGACCAGGGGAGACGCGCCCATGCCGTCTGATCAAGAGCGCATCCTCGCCCGTGCGGCCCGGGAGGTCACCGCCGGCCAGATCGTCAACCTCGGCATCGGCCTGCCGACCCGCCTCTTCCACTACCTGCCGCCGGAGATGGAGGTGCTCGTGCACTCCGAGAACGGCGTGCTGGGCTGCCAACCTCTCGATGACAACGCCGCTCCCGACCTCGAGATGATCGATTCGGGCGGGGCCTACATCGGTACGCGCCCCGGCGCCAGCGTCTTCGACAGCGCCCTCTCCTTCGCGATGATCCGCCGCAGCCGGGTGGACGTCACCTTCATGGGCGCCTTCGAGGTTGACCAGCAGGGCAACCTCGCCAACTGGAAGATCCCCGGCAAGTTCTCGCCGGGCATCGGCGGCGCCATGGAGCTCGCCCAGAAGGTCGAGACCCTCGTGGTGCTCTGCTCGCACAACGACAAGCACGGCAACCCCAAGATCCTCAAACGGTGCCGCCTGCCGCTGACGGCGCCGCGCTGCGTCACCCGCATCATCACCGAGAAGGCGGTGATGCAGGTGACCGACGCGGGCCTCGAGGTGCTGGACATCGCCGAGGGTCTCGACGTGGCCACGCTGCGCGCGGCCACCGAGGCCGACCTGATCATCGATGAAGACCGGCTGGGGAGATTCTGATGCTCGACGCCGCGGAACAACGCATCCTCGCGCGCTGCGAGGAACTGATGGACACCACCCTCGACCTGACCCGGGATCTGGTGCGCGGCTACAGCGTGCTGGGCCAGGAGCGCGGGGCACTCGACACCATGGAGCGCTGGCTCGAGCGCCTGGACCTGCCGGCCGAGCGCGTCGGTCTCGACGCGCCGGGCTTTGCCGACCACCCCCACCGCGCGCCCACCGAATGGTCGAGCGAGGGGCGCTACAACCTGGTCAGCCGGCTCAATCCCCAGAGCGACAAGCCCCACCTGGTGCTCAACGGTCACCTGGACGTGGTGCCCGCCGAGCCCACCGATATGTGGACACGCCCCCCCTGGGAGCCCTGGGAGCAGGACGGCTGGCTCTACGGCCGCGGCGCCGGCGACATGAAGGCGGGCATCGCCGCCATGGTGATGGCCGTGCAGGCCGTGCGCGAGGCCGGCGTGGCCATCGACTTCCCGCTGACCCTTCAGACCGTGATCGAGGAGGAGTGCACCGGCAACGGCGCCCTGGCCTGCCTGCACCAGGGCTACAGCGGCGACTTCGTGCTGATCCCCGAGCCCTTCGGCGCGCAGATCTACAGCGGCCAGGTGGGCGTGCTGTGGTTTCGCATGCGCCTGGACGGCGTGCCGGCCCACGTGCTCGACACCCGCGCCGGCCGCAACGCCATCGAGACCCTGCAGGGCTATCTGCCGGCCTTCAAGGCGCTGGAGGAAGAGATCAACACCCTGCCCCGCCCCGCTCCCTATGAGGCGCTGGAGCACCCCTTCAACTTGAGCATCGGCAAGATCGAGGGCGGCAACTGGGCCTCCAGCGTGCCGGCCCATGCCCTGCTCGAGGGACGCGTCGGCTTCCCGCCGGGCATGAGTGCCGACGAGATCATGGCGCGGGTCCGTCGGGTCATCGCCGACCATCACCAGGCGATGGACGACGGCTCGCCCGCGCCCCGGGTCGAGTTCCACGGCTTCCGCTCCGAGGGGCACCTGGTGGACCTGGAGACGCCGGGCATCCGCCTGCTGTCGCGCTGCCACGAGGACCTCGCCGGTGAGCCGCCGGCCCACTACCTCTCGACCTGCACCACCGACCTGCGCGCCTTTCACGTTGCGGGCGGCATCAACGGCACCTGCTACGGCCCGGTCGCCCAGCGCATCCACGGCGTCGACGAGTGCGTCGAGATCGACTCCATCCGCCGGGTGCTGACCACCTACGCCCTGTTCATTCACCGCTGGGCCAGCGGTGACGCCACCCCGAGGAGCGCCTCATGAACGACGCCTATCTCGTCGACTATGCGCGCAGCGCCTTCACCCGCGCCCATCCCCGCAAGCCCGAGGTCGACGCCTGGTCGGGCCAGCGCGGCGATGCCCTGCTGGCCCGGGTGATCGATGCGCTGCTGAGCCGCCGCGGGATCGAGGGCGAGCGCATCGAGGACCTGAGCATCGGCTGCGCGCTGCCGGTCAAGGAGCAGTGGAGCTTCGGCGGGCGCTACCCCCAGTGGCTCTCGGCGCTGGGAGCGAGCTGCGCCTCGCGCCAGATCGACCAGCAGTGCGGCTCGAGCCTGGCGGCCCTGCGCGCCACGGTGCGCGAGATCCAGGTCGGGGCGATCGAGGCCGGCGTGGCCGGCGGCTTCGAGAACATGTCACGGGTGCCGATGGGGCCGAGCCTCTTCCAGGAAGGCGTGCTCACGATTCCCGAGGCCCTGGAGGGCCGTGACGACCTCGACCTCGGCGTCGCCATGAACATGGGGCTGACCGCCGAGCGCCTGGCCCGTGAGAGCGGGATTTCGCGTGAGGCCATGGACGCCTTCGCCCTGCGCTCCCACCAGCGCGCCACCCAGGCCGAACGGGATGGCTGGTTCGAGGGCGAACGCCTGGCGCTGCCCAACCCGGCCGGCGAGACGGTCGCCACCGACGCCAACATCCGCCCCGACACCAGCCTCGAGCGCCTGGCCGGCCTCGACCCGGCCTTCGTCGAAGGGGGCCGGATCACCGCCGGCAACAGCTCGCCGCTGACCTCCGGCGCCGGCGCGGCGCTGGTGATGTCCGAGGCCGGCCTGGCCCGCCACGGCCTCTCGCCCCTGGCGCGGGTCGTCGCGGTGGTCGACGTCGGCGTGACGCCGGAGCGCATGGGCGCCGGCGCAGCCAAGGCGATCGCCCGGGCGCTGACCTCCACCGGCCTGCACGTCGATGACATCGACGCCTGGGAGATCAACGAGGCCTTCAGCGCCGTGCCGCTCTACGCCATGGACTCGCTGGGCCTCGACCCCGAGCGCGTCAATGTCTACGGCGGCGCCCTGGCCCTGGGCCATCCGCTGGGGGCCACCGGCATCCGGCTGGCCGGCACCCTCGCCCGCCTCCTGCAGCATCGACAGGGGCGCTACGGCTGCGCCGCCGCCTGCATCGGCGGCGGCCAGGGGATCGCGATGATCCTCGAGCGCGCATGACCTTAAAGGCACGGCGTCCTGCGCCGGATTTTCCCCCACCACATCAGGAGGACATGGCCGTACCAGGCATCGATCACGTCGATAACGCAATCCCGCAGTCCCAAATCTGAATCACCTTATAAACTGATAACGGCAACCCACCACAGGCAGGCATCAACATGACAAATCACAACAAGCCTTTCTCTCGTTCCCTCATGGGCGCCCTGGCGCTGCTCGGCGCCCTCTCCCTGGCCAGCGTGCCGGCCCAGGCCCGGGATCTTCCCGAAATCCGGGAGGATGTCTTCCAGGTCGCCAATTCCGGCGCCTACCCGCCCTTCAGCTACGTCGACACGAGCGGCAACGTGGTCGGCTTCGACGTGGATATCGCCGAGGCGCTGGCGGAGAAAATGGGCGTCGAGGTCAATATCCAGACCTCACCCTGGAACGGCATCGTCGCCGCCCTGGCGGGCGGACGCTTCGACGCCTGCATCTGCAGCATGAGCGCCACTGAGGAGCGCCGGAAGGCCGTCGACTTCACCGACCCCTACTACCGCTCGGGGCTCTCCATCTGGGTGCAGGAAGAGACCGATGACGTCTCAAGCATCGCCGACTTCGAGGGCAAGCGCGTGGGCTCGACGCTCGGCGAGACCGGTAACCAATGGGCCACCGAGCAGGCCGACGGTCGCTGGCGCAACCAGACCTTCCAGGGGCTGCCCGACATGCTCAATGCCCTCACCACCGGTCGCATCGACGTGATGGTCGCCGATGACATTCCCGTCTATGTCGCGCTCAACGAGGACGATATCGCCATCAAGCAGGTCGACGTGGGCGACCTGCCTCGCTTCCCGGCCGCCATCGCCGTCCAGAAAGGCTCGCCGAAGCTCAAGGAGGCCCTCAACGAGGCGCTGGCCGAGATCAAGGCGGATGGCACCTACCAGGAGATCGTCGACAAGTGGATCGGCGAAGGCGTCGAATTCAACTGACGGGAACGACACAGCAGGGCATACGCCCTGCTGCCCTCCCCCTCTTCCTGACAATACGACAATAGGACAGAAGGGATCATGGACTTCGAACTGATGATTGATATCACGCCGCTGCTGGTTAAGGCGGCGTGGGTCACCGTGGACATCTCCGCGCGCGCGCTGTTCTTCGGCTTCCTCATCGCCTCGGTGCTGGTGGCCATGCGCACCTCGCGCATCCCCCCTATTCGCTGGTTCGCCCGTGCCTATATCAGCGTGGTGCGCGGCACCCCCTATTTCGTGCAGCTGCTGCTGGTCTTCTACGGCGGCCCGGCGATCGGCCTGCGCCTGGATCCCTTCACCTGCGGGGTGGTGGTGGGCGCCTTCAACATCGGGGCCTATATGAGCGAGGCCATGCGCGGCGCCATCGAGTCGGTGGAGAGCGGCCAGAACGAGGCCTCGCGCTCCCTGGGCTTCGGGCGCCTGGCCACGCTGCGCTACATCATCCTGCCCCAGGCGGCCGGCCTGATGATCCGCTCCATCGGGGTGCTCGCCATCATCCTGGTCAAGAACTCCTCGCTGGTCTCGATCATCTCGGTGGTCGAGCTGACCTACCAGGCGCAGCGCCTGATCGGCTCCACCTACAAGCCCCTGGAGGTCTTCGCGCTCAGCGCGCTGATGTACATCGTGATCATCTACGCCGTCATGGGCATGGTCGAGTTCCTCTATCGCCGGGCCACTCGCTACACCTTCCGGTAAGGCTTGACTACCATCAGGACACTCTCATGGAATTCGACTTCACCCCCGTCATCGACTACTTCCCCACCCTGCTCAAGGGGGTGGGCGTCACCTTGCTGATCGGCCTGACGGTCGCCCTGCTGTCGATCCTCGGCGGTCAGCTGGTGGCGGTGATCTCGCTATACACCCGCAAGGTGGTGAACTGGCCGCTGCGCTTCTTCATCTGGCTGTTCATGACCACACCGCTGCTGCTGCAGCTCTACTTCCTCTACTTCGGCCTCGGCGAGCTGATCCTGATCCCGGCCATCGTGGTCGGGGTGCTGGGCCTGGGCTTTCACTACATGGCCTACAACGCCGACATCTTCATGGCCACCATCCGCTCGGTCTCGAGCGGCCAGTACGAGGCGTCGCGCTCGCTGGGCTTCGGCCACCTGAGGACGCTGCTCTACATCATCCTCCCCCAGGCCTTCTATCGCGCCCTGCCCCAGCTCAGCAACAACATGATCATCATGGTGAAGGATATCTCGGTGCTGTCGGCCATCGGCATCGGGGAGATGGTCTATGTCTCGCAGTACGCGATCAGCATCACCTTCCGGCCCTTCGAGTTCTACATCACCATCGCCGTGATCTACTACCTGATCAACCTGATGATGGAGGCCGGCCAGTCGTGGATCGAACGCCGCGCCGCCTACCGCCGCTAACGAGGACGTGACATGACACAGTCGACAGACACGCCGATGGTCGAGCTCAAGGGGGTCAAGAAGCGCTTCGGTGACCTCGAGGTGCTCAAGGGCATCGATCTCAGGGTGGACCGCGGCAAGATCATCTCCATCATCGGCCCGTCGGGCTCGGGCAAGAGCACCCTGCTGCGCTCCATCAACAACCTGGAGGTGATCGACGAGGGGCAGATCCTGCTCGATGGCGTGCAGGTGAACCGCCCCGACCTCAAGGGGATGGCCTTCGAGCGGCACATCAACCATATCCGCCAGAACATGGGCATGGTGTTCCAGCACTTCAATCTCTTCCCGCACATGTCGACGCTGGAGAACGTGACGCTGGCACCGCGCAAGCTGAAGGGCATGGAGGCGAAAAGCGCCCGGGAACTGGGCATGGAGCTGCTCGAGCGCGTGGGCCTGGCGGACAAGGCCCAGGCCTATCCCAGTTCGCTCTCCGGGGGGCAGAAGCAGCGGGTGGCCATCGCCCGGGCGCTGGCCATGCGGCCCAAGGTCATGCTCTTCGACGAGGCCACCTCTGCGCTCGACCCGGAGCTGGTGGAGGAGGTGAACCAGGTGATGAAGGGCCTGGCCGAGGAGCACATGACCATGCTGATCGTCACCCACGAGATGACCTTCGCGCGCGACGTCTCCGACTGGGCGATGTTCATGGATGGCGGCGTGGTGGTCGAGGCCGACGCGCCCGACAAGCTCTTCTCGAATCCGGACCAGGAGCGCACCCAGCACTTCCTGCGCAAGCACCTGGGCGCACAGGCCTGAGGAGACGCCTGTTTAGGCTAAAGCGTATCGTCGTCGACCCACTCACGCCGGGCCTGCTCGAGGAGCGTGGGCAGGTCCGCCACTTAAAGACCGTCACGCCCCTTACGCTTGATGTCGAAAGCGAGCTCGACGTTCTGTCGACCCGGCTCAGGCCCCCAGCGCCTGGCGCTCGAGCTCCTGCCTCATGCCGTCGTCCAGCCCCAGCGCGCCACCCAGCTGGTCGAGCCAGGCCCGTTCCATGGGGTTCTGGTCGTCGACCACCGCCACACTAACCAGGTACATCTCGCGGGCGGCCTGGGGGGAGTCCGCCTGCCGGGCCAGTGCCTCGGCATCCAGTGGCGCCTCGAGCTGGCGCTGCACCCAGCCGTGCAACTCGGCATCCGCGCCCAGGCCATCGATCTGCTCGGTGATCAGGGCGCGCTCGCGGTCATCGATGTGGCCATCGGCCCGCGCCGCCATGATCACCGCCTGAAGCAGCTCCAGGCTGCGCTGCTCCCGCGCATCGCCTTGCAGTTGCTCCATGGCATGGCCTTCCCGGACGGTGTCGGCCTGGTCACCGCCGCGTGAGTTCTGCCAGGCCTTCCAGGCCAGCATCCCGACTCCGGCGATGGCCCCGTACTTGATGGCCTTGCCGCCCAGCTTGCGGCCACGCTTCGAGCCGACCAGCAGGCCCAGGGCACCGCCGCCGAGCAGGCTCTTCACGTCGACCCCGCTGCCCTGCCCCGACTTCCGGCCGCCGCCACCGCCGAGCTGAGAGGAGAGGCTGTCGATCATCCCCTGGACATCCAGGCCGCCGCCCGACTGGCCGCTGCCCTGCCGGCTTCCACCGGCCTGCTTCATGATCTGTTCGAGGATACGGCTCGCGTTCATGGTAATTCGCTCCCGTTGAAAGGCAGGAATGGCCCCATAAGGGCGGCGCTGTGCGTTCAGGGGAACGAGATTAGCACCTCGCGTCGCGAGGCAGGAAGCAGCAGATCGCGTCACGCCGGGCAGCGCTAGGCGCGGTGCATCTGACCATCGGTGCGGGGTGCAATGCATCTTTCAACGCGCCATGAGCAGACGAAACGGATGATACCGAGTTGGAATAGCCCCTGACGGGTTCGAATGTCACAAAGAGGAGGGATTGCCGGACCTGGGGCACCGGATCACGCTCTCGACGAAGCCGGTGGCGAGAAGCGCCGTGGAATCGATGACACGTCCAGAAATGGAGGCGGCCCCGACAGCCACATCCCGGCACACGCGTCCACCACTACCGTTGCTCCCTTCCGGGCCTGGCGGGGTTTGCGGTCTAGCGTTGCGGGAGGACCGACGGGGCCACCACAGCAGGATGCCTGGGGCATCGCTCGCTCGAGGCCGGATCAGGCCGGCATCGAGCGGGGCGCACTATATCAATGCCCGGCCCCGGCCACAAGGGCCGAGGCGTTCGGCCCGGCCGGGCGACGCCACAAGGATGAGGAAATCGCTGTGCTCGTGTATGGTGAATGAACAATTTACGCCAACACCTATCACGGAGGCGCACCATGAAGAAGGATCCGAACAAGGGCTATATCGCCCTGCTGGGCTGGAGCCTGAACGCCATCGAAGCCGCCGAGAACTTCGATCGACGCTATGTCGTGGTCGCCCCTGACTGGGCGGAAGAATACTGCCAGAAGCACGACATCCCCTATGTGCCCTGGAACTTCGAGCGCCTCAACGACCGCTCGATGGAGATCGCCGAGACCCTCAACGAGATGGGCGTCAACGTGGCGATCCCGCTGTTCGAGGAGACCGTGGAGTGGGCCGGTGCCATCAACTCGGTGCTGCTCGACAGTCCGCGCCTCTACGGCCAGTCGCTGCTGCTGCGCGACAAGGCACTGATGAAGCGTCGTGCGCAGCTCGGTGGCATCCGCGTGGGGATCTTCGAGGAGGCCCACGACAAGGAGGACGTCGTGCGCTTCCTCAAGCGGGTCAACCAGACCCTGCTCAAGCTCGACGGCGACCCCAACGACCCCATCCACCTCAAGGCGTTCGACAAGGCCGGCTGCCTGGGCCACCGGGTGATCCGCACCCCGGACGAGGTCGATACCATCCCCGACGAGGAGTTCCCGGTGCTGATGGAGTCGCACCTGGACGGCTGGGAGTTCGCCGTGGAGGCCTGGATCCATAACGGCAAGATCGTCTTCCTCAACATCTCCGAATACGTGACGCTGGGCTACTCGGTGTTCGTGCCGGCCTCACCGGAGCTGGAGAAGTACCGTCCCCAGATCACCGCCCAGATCGAGAAGCTGATCAAGGCCTTCGACATCGAGTTCGGCCTGATCCACCCCGAGTACTTCGTCACCAACGACGGAGAGATGTACTTCGGCGAGGTCGCCTACCGTCCGCCCGGCTTCAAGGTCTTCGAACTGCTCGAGCGGGTCTATGGCTTCAATGCCTACCAGGCCTCCATGCTGGTCTTCGACCCCAAGGCCACCGACGAGGAGGTCAAGGCCTTCTTCCCGAAGGAGGTGGTGGATGCCGACGGCTACGCCGGCTGCTTCGGGGTCTATCCGCGCCGCCGGGTGGTCAGCAAGCTGGAGATTCCCGAGGAGGTCGAGGACGACCCCTACTTCGAGTCCCACGAGCTGACGCCGCCCATGGAGGAGACCGTCACCAAGCGGACCGCCTTCGGTACTCACTGGGGCCTGGTCTACTTCAAGGGCGACGAGGCGGCCCGCATGAAGGAACTGCTCAAGCACATGGAAGAGCTTGATTTCTATGTCTGACACAGGCGTCATGGAGAACGTGACAGCCTGACGACAAGGAGTCGGCGTGACCACGCCTCGACATATGCAAGACGCCAGTACGCCGCCACAGGCCAGCGACAAGCTCGCTGGCCTGCTAAAGAAGCTCGATGAAGCCATCACCCTGCTCGCCGAGGCACGCGAGTTCGCCAAGCCGGGCAAGCTGCCCAGGGTGCTCGATACCGCCCGACGAGTCATGCTGCAGGAAGGCGGCTGCGAAGCCATCGAGCAGAGGGCCCGCGTGCTCGAGGAGGCAGGGGTCTTTCTCGGCTCCGACTGGGAGACCCCCCAATACCTGGTGCCGTCCCTCACCACCCATGCGCTGAAGAGCGCCGACCCCAACATCGTGGTGATCGAGGCGATCAGCGAGCTGCGCATCCTCGCCGTGGCCAAGGGAGACTACCTGCATCCCCTGCTCTCCGAGGAGCAGGCCCACCATTACCTGACCCAGGTGATGGCGCTCAATCTCTGGCTGCTGTTCGGCGCGCCCACCGAGGCCGAACGGGAGACCCAGGGGCGTCTGGCACAGATTCCCCGCCACCTGTTCCATCACCTGGCCGAGCGCATCGGCTATGAGCACGTGATCGACCGGCTGATTGCCGAGATCTGGCGGATCCTGCAGCAGCGGCCGATCCAGGTGGACACCATCAAGCAGATGATCACCCAGATCGCCATCTGCCAGGCCAATCCGGAGATCGACCTGGGGTCCAGCGGCCAGGGGGCCGACCGCCTGGTCAGCTCCCTGTTCGGCCCCACGCATGCGTGCCGGGAGGACCCCGGCATCGACACCTACCGCGAGCGCCTGTCGAGCATGGACAGCGGCGCCCTGCAGTACGAGGCCACCGGCTTCGCCCGCGCCATGCACGACACCAGCCTGGTCTCGCCCTATCACGCCGTGCTGCTGCGCTACCTGCTCGACCACAGCGACCACCTGCTGGCCGAGGCCCTGGGGCTGTCCTCCACCGGGCGGGACTGCCTGCTCTGCTATCGCGAGCTCGTCCATGCGCTGATCCGCGGCGCGGTCTATCCGACGACGCCCCAGGCGGTCTACGGGCTGGCCCTGCTGCTCGAGCGCGGGATCCTCTACCAGCCACCGGTGGCCCCGGCCATGTGGCGACAGCTGGGGCTAAGGCTGTCGGACTGGTCCGAGGCGCGGCTCAACCTGGCCTTCGGCGACAGCGCCTCGCCGCGTGCCCGCCTGCTGGAGGGGGTACTGTGCATGCTCGGCCTGCCACTGGGCGTCGGGCAGGGCAACAACCCGACCTGCCAGTCCGCCCGGGCGCTCTCCATGTGGGCCTACAACGACCCGGACTACCTGCTGCAGATGGTCACCTGGGCGGCGCGTGACGACGAGATCATCATGCACTTCGAGGGCATGCCCCTCTCCTCCATGGCCAGCCTCTCGGGGGTGGCCAAGGAGTTGCCGATGGACCTGGACCCGGTCTCGCTGCTGGTCGTGCCGCACCTGGACCGCATCTACGCCGAGATGGGGCGGCGCTGCCTCGACCGCGAGGGCGACCCGCACCGCTGGGTCAACCCGGAGTTCCACGGCTGGTGGTCGGGCCGCGGCTTTCGCATCAACGTCGACGTGGCCACCGGCAAGCTGCACGAGCTGGACGACTTCCTGCGCCACTTCTATGCCAGCTATCACCCCTACTACAACGGCAACCAGCCGCTGATCCACCCCCAGCCGGCCGGCATTGCCGTGACCGACAGCGCGGCCCGCTTCATCGGCTGGCACGCCATCACCCTGCTGCGCGTCACGCTCGACCCCAGCGACACCATGCGAGTCTACTTCTACAACCCCAACAACGACAGCGGCCAGGACTGGGGCGATGGCATCGAGGTCAGCACCGCCGGCAACGGCGAGCGCTTCGGCGAATCCTCGCTGCCCTTCGAGCAGTTCGCCTCGCGCCTCTACATCTTCCACTACGACCCGCTGGAGCGTGGCGAGCTGGCCAAGATCACCCAGGAGGAGCTCGACCGGGTGACCGGCTACATCCACCGCAGCTGGGGGGCCGACCGGATTCCCCCGGGCGAGCTGCAGGCCGACGAGGGGCCGTGAGGCCCCACTGACCCGCCCATGCAGCGTCTCGACCAGTTGCTCCTCTCCCAGGGCCTGGCCCGGTCCCGTACCCGCGCCCAGCGACTGATCCGCCACGGCCGGGTCCGGCGGGCCGACGACGGCACGCCACTCGGCAAGCCCGGCGAGAAGCTGCCCGAGGACACCCTGTTGATCGTCGAGGAGGATCCCGAGGAGCGCTATGTCTCCCGGGCCGGCCTCAAGCTGGAGGCGCTGGTCGAGGCGCTCGGCCTGACGCTCTCGGGCCGCCTGGTGCTTGACGTGGGGCAATCCACCGGTGGCTTCACCGACTGCGCCCTGCGCTTCGGGGCCCGCCATGTGATCGGCGTGGAGGTCGGCCATGACCAGCTCGCCCCCTCGCTGCGTGACGACCCCCGCGTGACCTGCCTCGAGGGCCTCAACGCGCGCGCCATGGCCGGCGAGCCGCGGCTGAGGGCGGCCTTCGATGCCCTGGCGACTGCGGGCCTTGACCTCGCCGTGATGGATGTCTCCTTCATCTCCCAGACGCTGATCCTTCCCGAGCTCGCCGCTCTGCTCCCGGCAGGCGGCGAGCTGCTGAGCCTGGTCAAGCCCCAGTTCGAGCTGGGGCCAGGCGGCGTCAACTCCCGCGGACTCGTGACCGATCCCCCCCGCTATGCCGAGGTTGAGACGCGGCTCCGCGACTGCTGCGCCGGGCTCGGCTTCGAGGTCCTGCACTGGCAACCGAGCCCGATTCTCGGTGGTGACGGCAACCGGGAGTTCCTGCTCCAC